>NZ_JBRREF010000018.1:0-72704 GCF_056760135.1 Stenotrophomonas sp. STEN023
GCACTACAGTCAGCCTGGCTTTTGTAGGAGCGGCGTAAGCCGCGAAGCTGATGACCTGTCCGACGCATTGCCGGTGAAGCCCCCTGCCGAGCATGGCTCGGCACTACAGGGCGGGCGCTCAAAAAGAAGCCCCGCACTTGGCGGGGCTTCTTCTTAGTTCAGTTGGCCGTGGCAATGCTTGTACTTCTTGCCACTTCCGCACGGACAGGGGTCGTTGCGGCCGACCTTGGGCGCGTTGGCCTCGTCGAGCACTTCCGCTGCCTCTTCGTCGGCGCTGTAGCCGCCGTTGTCCTGGTGCTGGAACTGCGACATCTGCAGGCGTGCTTCGGCCTGCTGGCGCTCCAGCTGCTCCATTGCCGCCACTTCTTCCTCGCTGCGGACGCGCACGCGCGACAGCATGGTGATCACTTCGCGCTTGACGTTCTCCAGCATTTCCGAGAACAGCTCGAAGGCCTCCTTCTTGTACTCCTGCTTGGGCTGCTTCTGCGCGTAACCACGCAGGTAGATGCCCTGGCGCAGGTAATCCATGCGTGCCAGGTGCTCCTTCCAGCTCTGGTCGAGCACGGTCAACATGACGTGCTTCTCCAGTGCGCGCATGGTCTCGGCACCAACCGCCGCTTCCTTCTGCTCGAAGTGCGCGTCCATGAAGTCGATGACCTTCTGCGCGATCGCCTCGGCATCGAGTTCTTCGTGCGCCTTGACCAGGCCGATCACGTCCATCTGCACGCCCAGCTCGCCTTCCAGCGTCGCCTGCAGGCCCTGCAGGTCCCACTGTTCGTCCACCGAGTTCGGCGGCACGAAGCGGGTCACCAGGTCATAGATCACGTCGCCGCGGATGCCGTCGATGTTTTCCTTGACCGACTCGGCGTCCAGCAGCTCATCGCGCTGGCCGTAGATCACCTTGCGCTGATCGTTGTTGACGTCGTCGAAGTCGAGCAGGTTCTTGCGGATGTCGAAGTTGTGCGCTTCAACCTTGCGCTGTGCCTTCTCGATCTGGCGGCTGACCATGCGGTCTTCGATGACGTCGTCTTCCTTCATGCCCATCATGCGCATCGCCTTCTGCACCCAATCGGAGGCGAAGATGCGCATCAGGTTGTCTTCCAGCGACAGGTAGAAGCGGGACGAACCCGGGTCACCCTGACGGCCGGAACGGCCGCGCAGCTGGTTGTCGATACGACGCGATTCGTGGCGCTCGGTGCCGACGATGTGCAGGCCGCCAGCAGCCTTGACTGCTTGGTGACGCTCCTGCCACGCCGCCTTCACTGCGGCCTTCTGCTCGTCGCTGATCTCTTCGCCCAGCTCGTGCAGTTCGGTCTCCAGCGAGCCGCCGAGCACGATGTCGGTACCACGGCCGGCCATGTTGGTGGCGATGGTGACCGAGCCCGGACGACCGGCGTTGGCAACGATGGTCGCTTCGCGATCATGCTGCTTGGCGTTGAGCACTTCGTGCTTCACGCCGGCCTTGCGCAGGTGCTCGGACAGCATTTCCGAGGTTTCGATCGAGGTCGTACCCACCAGCACCGGCTGGCCGCGCTTGGCGCATTCTTCAATGTCCGCCAACACCGCGTTGAACTTGCCCTTGCGGTTGAGGAACACCTGGTCCGGGTAGTCCTTGCGCACGGTCGGCTTGTTGGTCGGGATGACCAGCACTTCCAGGCCGTAGATGCTCTGGAATTCGAACGCTTCGGTATCGGCCGTACCGGTCATGCCGGACAGCTTCTTGTACATGCGGAACAGATTCTGGAAGGTGATGCTTGCCAGCGTCTGGTTCTCACGCTGTACCGGCACGCCTTCCTTCGCTTCCACCGCCTGGTGCAGGCCGTCGGACCAGCGACGACCGGCCAGGGTACGGCCGGTGAACTCATCGACGATGACGACTTCGCCGTCGCGCACGATGTAGTCCACGTCACGCTGGTAGATGGCGTGCGCGCGCAGGGCGGCGTTGAGGTGGTGGACGACGGTCAGGTTCTGCGCCGCGTACAGGCCGTTGTCGTTGTCGGCGCCGATGATGCCGGCTTCGCGCAGCAGCTCTTCGGCGTGTTCCATGCCGGCTTCGGACAGGAATACCTGCTTGCCCTTCTCGTCGACCCAGTAATCGCCCTCGCCTTCTTCGGTTTCCTGCTTGACCAGGCCCGGCACCACGCGGTTGACGCGGATGTACAGCTCGGGGGAATCGTCGGCCGGACCGGAGATGATCAGCGGGGTACGTGCCTCATCGATCAGGATGGAGTCGACTTCGTCGACAATGGCGTAATGCAGGCCGCGCTGGAACCGGTCGGCGCGGGTCAGCGCCATGTTGTCGCGCAGGTAATCGAAACCGAACTCGTTGTTGGTGCCGTAGGTGATGTCGGCATCATAGGCAGCACGCTTGTCGCCATGCGGCATGCCCGGGTAGACCACGCCAACGCTCAGGCCCAGCCAGTTGTACAGCTTGCCCATCTGCGCCGAGTCGCGGCGGGCCAGGTAGTCATTGACCGTGACCACGTGGACGCCCTTGCCTTCCAGCGCGTTGAGGTAGACCGGCAGCGTTGCCACCAGGGTCTTGCCTTCACCGGTGCGCATTTCCGCGATCTTGCCCAGGTGCAGGACCATGCCGCCGATCAGCTGGACGTCGTAATGACGCATGCCCAGCACACGCAGGGAGGCCTCGCGGCAGACCGCAAAGGCTTCCGGCAGCACCTTGTCCAGGGCTTCGCCGGCGGCGATGCGCTCACGGAACTCGGTGGTCTTGGCTTTGAGCTGGTCGTCGGAGAGCTTCTGGGTCTCCGGCTCCAAGGCATTGATCTTGGCGACGATACGGTTGAGCTGGCGAAGCTGGCGCTCGTTACGGCTGCCAAAAACGCGGGTAAGCAGGCTGTTGATCATTGAAGGAACCGGTTTGAATGAAATGCCGTGCGACCTAGCTCACCCCCTGGGTTCACCGGTCACAAACGAAACAGGGCGCAATGCGCCCTGTCGATGGCAACGCCTATTGTAGCTTGGGGCGAACGCTTGGGTTTCAAGCACCCGCAAACAAGTCAGCCGGAGCTGACTTGCCACCCATCAGCCGCGGCTGACCCGGCCGACCGGCGTATTGCCGCCTTCGCCGAGGAATTTGCGCGGATTCATCACCACGCCGTTCTGCCAGACCTCGAAATGCACGTGGGCACCGGTGGAACGGCCCGTGGAGCCGGCCTTGGCCACTTCCTGGCCGGCACGGACCAGACCACCTTCACGCACGGTCAGGCGCGAATTGTGTGCGTACAGGGTCTTGTAGCCATTGCCGTGGTCGATCTCGACCACATTGCCGTAACCGCCCTTCACCCCGGAGAAGCTGACCACGCCATCGGCGACGGCCAGCACCGGGTCACCGACGCGGGCGTGGAAGTCCATACCCTTGTGGTTGCCGGCACCGCGACCGAACGGGTCAGCGCGGCCACCGAAGTTGGAGGTGACATAGGTGTTGCGGATCGGCATGCGCGAAGGCACGGCGTTCTGTTCGAGCTGGTGGTCGAACAGCAGCGATTCCATCACCGACAACTGCTTGCCTGAAGCAGCGAAACGCTGCTCCAGCACCTGTAAGTCGGTGTTTACCGCGCTGACCGGGATGTCCTGGGTCGGGCCGGGCTCGCCTTCACCCATACCGGGGGTTTCCTGGAAGTCGAACTCGCCGTCTTCCAGCTTGCCCATCTGGGTCAGGCGCTCACCCAGCGCGTTGAGCCGGGTTGCCTGCGCCTGCAGCTCGCCGAGGCGGGCGGCCAGTGCGTTGACCTGGGTCTGCGCATCGGCGCGGACCTTGGCCAGCTCCTGCTCCTGGTGGTCAACCTTGGACTGCAGCGCCGAGTCGCCGGCCATGCCGATGGCGAAACTCAGGGCTACGCCCATCAGGCAGCCAAGGCCAAGTACGCTACCCAACAGGGCTTGAGGACGATCCTCGAAGAACATCTGAACACGTGACAATGGCGTCTTGGCCTTCTGTTCACGCGTTTTGATTACGATCTTTTTAAATGTCATTGAAAAATTCTTATGTCAGAGCCGAAATCCAGTGTTCGTTCCCGTTCCGCGCCCAAACAGGCGCTGGAAGCAGCAATGGCGGACAAAGCAGGTAATCCGCTACGCCGAGCCCTGTGGCTCGATGCGATGGACCGGCAATTGCGCCCCCATTTGCCGCCGGCGCTGGCTAACCGTTGCCGGTTGGCCAATGTGGACGGCGAACACCTCGTTTTTCTCGTCGAATCGCCGGTGTGGCACGCCAAAGTAAGGCTTGCCGAAGACCAGCTGCTCGACGCGGCCCGATCCATCGGGCTGACGGCCACCCGGGTGACCGTCAAGACTGCGACTGCGTCTGCGCACTCCCCAGTGCGAAACGATCAACGCAGCACAGCAGTAAGCGAAACCACGCACAAAGGACTGCGCGACGCCTTGGCTGCCCTGCAGGATGTGAAATCAACAAAGTCCTGAAGGGTCACCGGAGGCCTGGTTGGCCCCGGTCTCCACCCGACCGTCTCTACGGACCGGATTGAAGCCAGCAGGAATCCTAGCCGCGGAATGCAGCGAAGGAGTTAGTCTTTTGTTAATTAATAGTTAAATTCAGACTGGAACCCGGATCGGGTTCACACAATGATGACAATTAGGACTAGTCGTAACCTGTGAAGGCCACGTCTCCTAGGCCCTAACCGCTATTTAACTCAGGCGTAGGCCGGGATGCCGTACAGCACCGGCTCGGCGGCGGCCGGCGAGTCGTAGCTGGCCCACTCCCAGGCGCTCTGGTCAGCCAGAAGGGCGCGCACCAGCTTGTTGTTGAGGGCATGGCCGGACTTGAAGCCCTCGTAGGCGCCCAGCACCTGCCCACCGGCCAGATACAGGTCGCCGATGGCGTCCAGAATCTTGTGGCGGACGAATTCGTCGGTGTAACGCAGGCCGTCATCGTTCAGCACGCGGAACTCGTCCAGCACGATGGCGTTGTCCATCGAGCCGCCCAGGCCCAGGTTGCGCTCACGCATGTACTCAAGGTCGCGCATGAAGCCAAAGGTACGGGCGCGCGAGATTTCCTTGATGTAGGCGGCCGAGGAGAACTCGATCTCCACCCGCGACTGCTTGGCCGGGATCATCGGGTGATCGAACTGGATGGTGAAACCCAGCTTGTAGCCTTCGTACGGCCCGAAACGGGCGATCTTGTCGCCGTCGCGTACTTCCACCGTCTTGAGGATGCGCAGGAAACGCTTGGCCGCGCCCTGCTCGACGATGCCCGCCGACTGCAGCAGGAACACGAACGGGCCAGAGGAGCCGTCCATGATCGGCAGCTCGGCCGAGGACAGCTCGACGATGACGTTATCCACGCCGAGGCCGGCCAGGGCCGACATCAGGTGCTCAACGGTCTGGATCTTTGCGCTTTCATAGGTCAAACCGGTGCACAGGGTGACTTCGGTGACCAGATCGGCACGCGCCGGGACTTCGACTACCGGTTCCAGGTCCACTCGACGGAACACGATGCCATGGTCGACCGGTGCCGGGCGCAGGGTCATATAGACCTTGTCACCGCTGTGCAGGCCGACGCCGGTGGCGCGGATCGTGTTCTTGAGAGTGCGTTGCTGGATCATGTGTATGTAAGGCCGGAGGGGCCGCGCAGGCGCAGCCAGGGGGACAAACAAGAATAACACGCGTTAACACGCGCCCTTCGCAGTGCCAGATTCGGCCGTCAGCTACCGTCCAGTACCGAAAATATCGCCGGGCCGGCCTTGGCCCGGCGATAAAGGACATGGTATTCCCGCCGGGGTGGACAGCCCCGACGTATCAGCTCTGTTTCCAGGCGCCGACCAGTCCGACCCACGGCGCCGTTGCCGGCGCACGCGATGATCGGGCCTGGATGGCCCCCGCTACCGCATCAGTCAGCCTGGCGGCGCAGGAACGCCGGGATGTCCAGGTAGTCGTTCGGCAGCTCTGCAGCCGCCGGCGACGCCGACGAGGTGGAAGCAGACACGGTGTCCGAACTCGGACGACGCAGGCCCATGCCCATGGTGTGACCCACGGCCTTGGCCACGGCATCGGCCGGGCTCTCGTACTCTTCGAACTCGGCCTGGCCGGTGGTGGCGTTACGCACCAGCTTGATCGGGCCGCGCTCGCCAGGACGCTGCGCGTTCTTGGCAACGGCACGGTTCAGGCCAGTGGCAACCACGGTCACCTTGATCTCATCACCCAGGTCCGGGTCGATCACGGTGCCGATCACCACGGTGGCGTCTTCCGAAGCGAAGGCGTGCACGGTGCGGCCGATTTCGTCGAACTCGCTCATGGTGATGTCGGTGCCGGCACTGATGTTGACCAGCACGCCATTGGCGCCGGCCAGGTTCACGTCGTCCAGCAGCGGGTTCTGGATCGCGGCTTCGGCAGCCGCCTGGGCGCGGTCGTCACCACGGGCGGTGCCGGTGCCCATCATTGCCAGGCCCATTTCCGACATCACGGTACGCACGTCGGCGAAGTCGACGTTGATCAGGCCCGGGCGCACGATCAGGTCAGCGATGCCCTGCACGGCGCCCTGCAGCACGTCATTGGCAGCACGGAAGGCCTGCACCATGGTGGCGTTGCGGCCGAGCACGGTGATCAGCTTCTCGTTCGGGATGGTGATCAGCGAATCGACGTGCTGGCTCAGCTCCTCGATGCCCTTCAGCGCCACCTGCATGCGGCGACGGCCTTCGAACGGGAACGGCTTGGTGACCACGGCAACCGTCAGGATGCCCATTTCCTTGGCCAGCTGTGCCACCACCGGTGCAGCGCCGGTGCCGGTGCCGCCGCCCATGCCGGCGGTGATGAACACCATGTCTGCACCCTGCAGGGCGTCCATGATGCGCTCACGGTCTTCCAGTGCGGCCTGGCGGCCGACTTCCGGGTTTGCGCCTGCACCCAGACCCTTGGTTACGTTGGTGCCCAGCTGCAGCTGCAGCTTGGCGCCACAATTCTTGATGGCCTGCGAGTCGGTGTTGGCAGTGATGAATTCCACGCCATCCACGCTGCTGTTGACCATGTGCGCCACGGCGTTGCCGCCGCCGCCGCCCACGCCAACAACCTTGATCACCGCGTTCGGTGCCATCTTTTCAATCAGTTCGAAATGCGCCATGTCCATGTCCTCTCTATTGCCGTGATTGGTTCGGGCATCCGGGAAGAATCCTTCTCCTTCTGCGCCCGCCCGCACCGGCGAGTTGTTTTAGGTATACCGCTTCGGGTTGCCCCTGCACGGTGGTTGTTGCTTGCTTCAATGACTGCGTTACTGCACTTCGTCTTGCCTTACTGCTTGCACTTCTGACTGCCTCACTGCCCTACCATCGGTACCGCGCTCAGAACTCGCCGCGGAACCAATTCTTCAATTTATTGAACATGCTGCCGGCGCGCCCGGTGGGCAGCGACGGCCGACGCGGATGTTCGATCTGGCTGCCCATCAGCAGCAGGCCCACGCCGGTGGCGTGCACCGGATTGCCAACCACTTCGCCCAGACCGGTAACGTGCTGGGGAATGCCGACGCGTACCGGCATCTGCAGCATTTCCTCGGCCAGCTCGACCACGCCTTCCATCTTCGAGGCGCCGCCGCTGAGCACCAGGCCCGCGCGCACCATTTCCTCGAAGCCCGAGCGGCGCAGTTCGGCCTGCACCATCTCGAAAATTTCCTCGTAGCGGCCCTGCACGGCCTGCGCCAGCGAATGACGCGGCATGCGACGCGGCGGGCGATCGCCAACCGACGGCACCTGGATGCTTTCTTCCGCCGTTGCCAGCTGTGCCAACGCACAGGCGTAACGCACCTTGATCTGCTCCGCTTCCGGGGTCGGCGTGCGCAGCATGTGGGCGATGTCGTTGGTGACGTGGTCACCGGCAATCGGCAGCGATGCGGTATGGCAGATCGCGCCCTGGATGAACACCGCGATGTCGGTGGTACCGGCGCCGATATCGACCATCACCACGCCGAGCTCGCGCTCGTCGGCGGTCAGCACTGCCACGCTGGAGGCCAGCGAGGACAGCACCAGGTCGTCCACCTGCAGGCCGCAGCGCTGCACGCACTTGCTGACGTTGGCGGCGGCCGACTGTGCGCATACCACCAGGTGGGCGTGTACTTCCAGCCGCACGCCGGTCATGCCGACCGGGTTGCGGATGCCTTCCTGTGAATCGTCGAGCACGTATTCGCGCGGGATTGCATGCAGGATCTTCTGGTCGGCGGGGATGGCCACGGCCTTGGCCGCGTCCAGCACGCGATCCAGATCGCCCCAACTCACTTCGCCTTCGCGGATCGGGGTGATGCCCTGCGAGTTGCGGCACTGCACATGGTTGCCGGAGATCGAGGCGTACACCGAACGGATCTCGCAACCGGCCATCAGCTCGGCTTCTTCGATGGCGCGCTGGATCGACTGCACGGTGGATTCGATATCCACCACCACGCCGCGCTTGAGACCGCGCGACTCGTGCGAGCCGATGCCGATGACCTCGATCGGGCTGCCCGGCGAGTACTCGCCGACCAACGCCACCACCTTGGAGGTGCCGATATCCAGGCCAACGATCAGTGATTTGTCACCCTTGCGGTTCATGTCCTGTCCTGCGTCTGCTTTGTTGCCGGCGGCGGGGTTCCCCAGCTCAGCGTGAATCCATTGGTATAGCGGAGGTCGGCGCGCACGATCGGCACCTGGGTGCGGGTCAGCTGCGGCAGTACGCGCACGAAACGGCTCAAACGCGAGCGTGCATCGTTGCGACCGATGACCACTTCGGTGCCGTTGTCCAGCCCCAGTGACCAACTGCCACGCGCATCCATCACCACTTTGCGTACGTCCACACCGGCCGGTGCGAACAATGCGCGCGAATCGTTGTACAACTCGACCACTTCTGTGGTCATGCCATCAGGGCCATCGAGTTCGGGCAGCGGCGCGTGCTCCAGACCGTGTGGTACCGCGAACAAGCGGCCTTGCTCGGACAGCAGCCGATCCTTGCCCCAACGCGCAAACGGGCGATGCTCGACGATGCTCACTTCCAGCACATCCGGCCACTGCTTGCGCACCTGCGCACTCTCCACCCACGGCAGCTTCTCGACCGCCGCCTGCGCGTCCTGCAACTTCACCGCGAAGAAGCCCGAGCGTGCATACGGCAGCAAGGTCTTCTGCAGATCTTCCGCCGGCACGCGCTTGAACTCGCCGTGCACGCGCAGCTTGGCCAGCGGCCAGCGCTCGGCACCAACCCAGCCATTCACCACCGCAACCACCGGCAATACCACCAGGGCGATGGCCAGCAACCAGGCGAGCATGCGCAGGACGGCATTCATCGTGCGCCCTCCCCTTCAGCGCGGCCGCACACGACCACCGCAGCCCGCAATGCGGTTGCGTGGGTACGGCGCAGCGGCAGCGCGGCAAGCATCATTCGCCCTTGGCCTCCTTGAAGCCGTCGGTAACCACCTGCTGGACAACGGCACCGATATCGCCGGCACCCATCATCAACAGCAGATCGCCGTCCTGCAGCACGTCCGGCAGCACCGAGGCCAGATCGGCGGAATGACTCACCACCACCGGCTCGCTGCGGCCGCGCGCACGGATCGCGCGTGCCAGCGACTTGGAATCGGCACCGGGAATCGGCGCTTCGCCGGCCGGGTAGACCTCGCTCAGCACCAGCGCGTCCACTTCCGACAGCACCGCTGCGAAAGCATCGAACTGATCGCGGGTACGGCTGTAGCGGTGCGGCTGGAAAGCCACTACCAGACGTTTGTCCGGCCAGCCGCCACGGGCAGCGGCAAACACCGCTTCCAGCTCGCGCGGGTGATGACCGTAATCGTCGATCACGCGCACCTTGGCCCCCTTGGGGGTGGTGACTTCGCCAAGGTCGTTGAAGCGACGGCCAACGCCTTCGAACTTCTCCAGCGCGGCGGCGATGTCCTGCGGCGCCACGCCCAACTGCCAGGCCACCGCAGCGGCGGCCAGTGCATTGAGCACGTTGTGCTTGCCCGGCAGTGCCAACGTCACCGGCACGCTGGTGCCTTCCGGCAGGCGCAGGGTGAAGCGCATGCGCGGGCCATCCTGTACCACGTCTTCGGCGCGTACGTCGGCATTGCTGCTCAGGCCGTAGCTCATCACGTGACGCGGAGTCTTGGCAGCCAATGCAGCCACTTCCGGATCATCGATGCACAGCACCGCCAGACCGTAGAACGGCAGGCGCTGCAGGAACTCGGCGAACGCTGCCTGCACACGGGCAAAGTCGTTGCCGTAGTTCTCAAGATGGTCGGCGTCGATATTGGTGATCACCGCCACCAGCGGATTCAGGCGCAGGAAGCTGCCATCGCTTTCATCAGCCTCGGCCACCAGCCACTGGCCACTGCCGAGCTTGGCGTTGGCACCGGCTGCCAGCAGCTGGCCGCCGATCACGAAGGTCGGGTCCAGCTTGCCTTCGCTCAGGATGGCGGCGGTCAGCGAGGTGGTGGTGGTCTTGCCATGCGTACCGGCGACGGCGATGCCGCGGCGGAAACGCATCAGCTCGGCCAGCATCGCCGCACGCGGCATGATCGGAATGCGCTGGCTACGCGCTTCCATCAGCTCTGGGTTGTCTTCGCGGATGGCGCTGGAAACCACGATGCAATCGGTGCCCAGCACGTTGGCAGCGGAATGACCGCGCATCACCCGCGCGCCCAGCCGCGCCAGACGACGGGTGGCGGCGTTGTCGGCGTTGTCCGAACCGGAGACTTCATAGCCCAGAGTCAGCATCACCTCGGCGATGCCGCTCATGCCGGTGCCGCCGATGCCGACGAAATGCACGCGCGGGAAAGCGCGGACCAGGTCGGTGGTGTCGTTGAGGCGGCGGATCATGCCTGGCCTCCGGTGTGGCTGGCGCGGGTGCGCGATGCCGTGTTCATGCTGCTTCCTCAAGAATGATGTCAGCGATGCGTTCGGCCGCATCGACCTTGGCCAACCCACGCGCGGCTTGCGCCATCTGCATGCGGTGGCCGGGAGTGTTTGCCAGCGTGCGCAGCACGCCTTCCAGGTTGGTCGCCAGCGCGTCGTCCTGCTTGAGCAGTTCGGCGGCGCCGCGTTCGACCAGATACTCAGCATTGCGGGTCTGATGGTCGTCCACTGCAGCGGCGAACGGCACCAGCACGCTGCCGATACCGACAGCGCACAGCTCGGCCAGCGTGGATGCACCCGAACGGCACACCACCAGATCGGCCCAGCTGTAGGCGGCGGCCATGTCCTTGATGAACATGTCGACGCGACCTTCCACGCCAGCAGCGCGGTAGGCCTGCAGTGCTTCTTCGTGCAGCTTTTCGCCGCACTGGTGCCAGACCTCGATGGCGACGCTGTTGCCCAGCGCGGCCAGGGCCTTGGGCATGGCGTTGTTGAGGGCGCGTGCGCCCTGGCTGCCGCCCAGCACCAGCACCCGCATCGGCCCACTGCGACCGGCCAGACGCTGCTCCGGCGCCAGCAATGCGGCGATCTCGGCACGCACCGGATTGCCAACCACTTCTTCCTTGCCAGCGGCGAAGCTGCCCGGGAAACCGGACAGCACACGGCGCGCGAAGCGCGACAGGATGCGATTGGTCATGCCCGGCGCACGGTTCTGTTCGTGCACCAGCAACGGCAAGCCATGCAGGCGGGCAGCGATGCCGCCCGGTCCGGAAGCAAAACCACCAAAAGCCACCACCGCACGCGGCTTGCGATCACGCAGTACATAGCCTGCACTGCGAATCGCGCGCATCACCCGGATCGGCGCGCCCAGCAGGGCCAGCTTGCCCTTGCCGCGAAGACCGGAGATGGCCAGCGTGTCGACGTGGATGTCGTGCTGCGGCACCAGGCGGGTTTCCATCGCGCCGTCGGCACCCAGCCAGGTGACCGGGATGCCGCGCTCGCGCAGTACCTTGGCCACGGCCAGGCCCGGGAAGATATGACCACCGGTACCGCCGGCCATAATCATCACCGGACGCTGATCCAGATTCTTGTTGGAAGATGCCATTACGCGATCCTCCCGAAGGTCGGCTCGACGCGCTGCTGCATGCGGCTGGTGCCACGTGCAGCACTGCTCTGCATTGCCGCGGCAACCGCACTGGCGGTTTCCGTACGCGGCTCGGCCGGTGCGCCGTCGCGCGCTTCGGCCACATCCAATTCGACCCCATCGAGGTCTTCGCGCACTTCCTGGCGGCGCACCGCACGGTTGTATTCGTAGGACACGCGCAGCAGCAGGCCCATCGCCACGCAGGTCATCATCACGCTGGAACCACCGGAAGAGATCAGCGGCAGGGTCAAGCCCTTGGTCGGCAGCATGCCCAGGTTCACGCCGATCGAGACGAAGGTCTGCAGGCTGATCCACAGGGCAATGCCAAAGGCGATGTAACCGGCAAAGTGGCGACGCATTTCAATGCAGCGCAGGCCCAGCCAGAACGCACGGCCGACCAGCAGCACGTACAGGCTGATGATGCCGCACACGCCGAGGAAGCCCAGCTCCTCGGCGATCACCGAGAAGATGAAGTCGGTATGCGATTCGGGCAGGTAGTTGAGCTTCTGGATCGATGCACCCAGGCCCACGCCGGTCCACTCGCCACGACCGATCGCCATCAGCGCATTGGACAGCTGGTAGCCCGAACCCAGCTGGTCCTGCCACGGGTCCATGAACGAGGTAACGCGGCGCATGCGGTAGGGCTCGAAGATCACCAGCGCGATCAGGCCGGGCAACAGCAGCAGCACCGGCAGGATGATGCGCTTGATCTGCGCGCCGCCCAGCACCAGCATGCAGGTGGTGATGCCCAACAACAGCATCGACGAACCAAAGTCGGGCTGCATCAGCAGCAGCACGACCAGCACGCCGACCACACCGACCGGCTTGAGCATGGCCTGCCAGGTGGCATTGACCTCATCGCGGAAGCGCACCAGGTAGCTGGACAGCCAGACGATGTACAGCACCTTGACCGCTTCCACGGTCTGGAACTTGGAGAAGCCCAGGTTGATCCAGCGCTGCGCACCGTTGACGCTGCTGCCAAGGCCGGGAATGAACACCACCACCAGCAGCGCAAAGCAGCCCAGCAACAGCAGCTGGTTGTACTTTTCGATTTCCTTCAACTCCACCCGCATCGTCACCGCGGCCAGGACCACGCCAATGGCGATGAAGATCAGGTGGCGGGTGAGGTAATAGAACGGACTCTGCGTCAGCGCGATGGAGCTGGAAGCCACCATCACGATCCCGAGCGAAGCCAGCGCCACGGCGGCGCCGAGCAGCCACTTGTCGTAGCTGCCACCAATGGCTTCAAGTCGGGTTGCCTGACGCGAGTAGTCGTCCATCAGCGCACCTTTAGTGTTGCCAGGCCGATCAATACCAGCACCACCGAGATGATCCAGAAGCGCACGATCACGCGCGGCTCCGGCCAGCCCTTCAGCTCGAAGTGGTGATGGATCGGTGCCATCCGGAACACGCGCTTGCCGGTGAGCTTGAACGAAGCCACCTGGATCATCACCGACAGGGTTTCGATCACGAACACGCCGCCCATGATCACCAGCACCAGCTCCTGGCGCACGATCACCGCGATGGTGCCAAGCACCGCGCCCAGCGCCAGCGCGCCGACGTCGCCCATGAACACCATGGCCGGATAGGTGTTGAACCAGAGGAAGCCCAGGCCCGCGCCGGCAATCGCCGCGCAGATGATGACCAGCTCACCGGCACCGGGAATCTGCGGAATCTGCAGATAGCTGGAGAACACCGCGTTGCCCGAGGCATAGGCGAACACACCCAGCGCACAGGCCACCAGCACCGTCGGCATGATTGCAAGACCATCCAGACCATCAGTCAGGTTGACCGCGTTGGAGAAACCAACGATCCAGAAGTAGGCAATCGCGACGAAGCTGATGCCTGCCAGCGGCAGCGCAATCGACTTGAACATCGGGATGTAGAAGGTGAGCTCAGCCGGCACCACCGCGGTCTTGTACAGGAAGATGCCTGCGGCCAGACCGAAGATCGACTGCAGCGCGTACTTCCAGCGCGACTTCAAACCGTTCGGGTCGCGCTTGGCGATCTTCAACCAGTCGTCGTACCAGCCGATCGCGCCGAAGCACAGCATCACCACCAGCACCAGCCACACGTAACGGTTGCGCAGGTCGCCCCACAGCAGCACCGATACCAGCACCGTGGTCAGGATCAAGCCGCCGCCCATGGTCGGCGTACCGGCCTTGGAAAAGTGCGACTGCGGGCCGTCCTTGCGGATCGGCTGGCCGCCCTTGAGCTGGGCCAGGCGACGGATCGCCATCGGGCCCAACCACAATGACAGCGACAAGGCGGTCAGGGCGGCGAGGATGCCGCGGAACGTAATGTAGTTGAACAACCGGAACAGGCCGTCCAACTGCTGTAGCCAACGGGCCAATTCAAGCAACATGTGTAGTGTCCTCGCCGCGCTTCAACAGCGCAGTCACGATCTTGTCCATGGCGCTGCCGCGCGAGCCCTTGACCAGGCAACGCACACCAGCATGAAGTTCGGTTTGCAGTGCGGCGGCCAGCGCAGCGTGGGAGTCGAAATGACGCCCGCCTTCGCCGAATGCCGCCGATGCCGCTGCGCTCAGCGGGCCCAGCGTGTACAGGCGCTTCAGCCCAGCCTCACGGGCGCGCTGGCCAGCCTGCGCGTGCAGCGACTGTGCGTCCGGGCCCAGCTCACGCATATCGCCCAGCACCAGCCAGCCCTCACCCTTGCCAGCGGCCAGCGCGGTGATCGCCGCTGCCAGTGAACCCGGGTTGGCGTTGTAACTGTCGTCGATCAGCACCGCGCCGTTGTCCAGCACATGCGCCACCTGACGGCCGGCGACCGGGCGTGCCTGCGCCAGACCTTCGACAACCAGCGGCAAGGCAATACCGGCAGCCAGTGCCATCGAGGCGGCGGCCAGTGCGTTCAATACGTTGTGGCGACCCGGCAAGTGCAGCGCGACCTCGGCATCACCTTGCGGCGTGCGCAGCTGGAAGCGCGAACCAGCCTCGTCGAGCACGATATTGGTGGCGGTGACATCGGCGCTGACCTCCAGGCCGAAGCGGATCACCTGATGTGCGCCAGCGCGTGCAGCGAAGTACGGGGAGAAGGCATCGTCGGCATTGACCACCGCGACACCGCCATCGCGCAGGTCGTCGTAGACCGCCGCCTTGGTGTTGGCGATCTCCAGCAGGCTGCCCATACGCTCCAGATGCGCCGGGGCGACATTGTTGACGATGGACACGTCTGGCGCGGCGATGGCGGTCAGGTAGGCGATATCGCCCGGCTTGCCGGTACCCATCTCGTAGATGGCGAAGTCGGCGTCTTCCGGCGCATCGATCACCGCCAGCGGCAGGCCGATCTCGTTGTTGCGGTTGCCCGGGGTGGCATAGACATGCTGGCCCAGCACCGCTGCAGCGTGCTGCATGACCGCCAACAGCAGGTTCTTCACGCTTGTCTTGCCGTTGCTGCCGGTGATGGCGAACACGCGGGTAGCACGCTGCTGCTGCATCGCGGCGGCGATCTTTGCCAGCGCCAGCTCGGTATTGGCAACCACGATCTGCGGCACTTCCAGCGGCAACAGGCGATCCACCAGCAAGGCACTGGCGCCCTGCTCGACCGCGTTGGCTGCAAAGTCATGGCCATCGAAACGCTCACCGCGCAGGGCGACGTACAGGCTGCCCGCCGCCAGCGTGCGCGTGTCATTGCTGACCGCATCGATGCTGGCGTCGTCGCCGTGGATTTCACCACCGGCCCAATGTGCGATCAGCGAAAGAGGCGTGCGCTTCATGCGTGCACCTCGCCACTGGTCTTGCGTGCCTGCAGCGCGCGCGATGCCACGTCGGTGTCATCGAAAGGATGTTTGATACCTGCAATCTCCTGGTAGGGCTCATGGCCCTTGCCGGCGATCAACACGATGTCGCCGGCCCCTGCCTGTGCGACCGCGGCGTCGATGGCGCGGGCGCGATCGCGCACCACGTTCACCTGCGCAGGCGTCACAAAGCCGGCCATGATGTCGGCGACGATCACGTCACCATTCTCGCCGCGTGGATTGTCGTCAGTGACGAACACCACGTCGGCCAATGCTTCGGCAATCGCCGCCATCTGCGGGCGCTTGCCAGTGTCGCGCTCGCCACCGCAACCGAACACGCACAGCAGGCGGCCATCCAGATGACCATGCAGGCTGCGCAGCGCCTGCTCCAGCGCATCGGGGGTGTGTGCGTAATCGATGACCACGGTCGGTTCGCCCTGACCACCGAGGCGGTTCATGCGGCCACGGATCGGCTGCAGCTGGCCAAGCACCTTGGCGATGCTGGTGCTGGTTTCGCCCAGGCCATGCAGCGCACCGGCCACGGCCAGCAGGTTGTCGACGTTGAAGCGCCCCAGCAGCGGCGAGCGCAGCGGGTGGCGTTCTTCGCCGATGACCAGATCGAAGCCCAGGCCCTGCCCGTCCAGCACCAGGTTTTCGGCGCGGATGGTGGCGCCAGCCTGGCCGGTCGAGCTCAGGCCAATGGCCTGCACATCGGCTGCCAACGTCGTGATCAGCTCGCGGCCGAAGGCGTC
Organism: Stenotrophomonas sp. STEN023; assembly: GCF_056760135.1. Lineage (NCBI taxonomy): Bacteria > Pseudomonadati > Pseudomonadota > Gammaproteobacteria > Lysobacterales > Lysobacteraceae > Stenotrophomonas > Stenotrophomonas sp. STEN023. The sequence goes on from NZ_JBRREF010000018.1 coordinate 16,487, forward strand.
GTCCAGATTGATCGCCGCAGCCTTCAGGCCCGGACGATGGAACAGCTTGGCCTTGGCTGCGCCATAAGCCTGCATGTCGCCGTGGTAATCGAGATGGTCGCGGGTGAGATTGGTGAACACCGCCACGTCGTAGTGCACGGCATCGACGCGGCCCTGATCCAGCGCGTGCGAGCTGACTTCCATCGCCACCGCCTTGGCACCGCCATCGCGCAGCTGCGCCAGCACTTCATGCATCTGCAGCACCAGCGGCGTGGTGAAGCCGGTCGGCACCACATCGCCGTACAGGCCAACACCCAAGGTGCCGATCGAGCCACTGAGCGTGCCCAGCAGATGCCAGGCCTGGCCTAGCAGCTGCACGGTCGAGGTCTTGCCGTTGGTGCCGGTGACGCCCACCATGGTCATCGCCCGCGACGGCTGGCCATGGAACTGATCGGCCATCGCGCCCATGCGCGTACGCAGGCCGGGCACGGCGATGGCATCGGCCGGTGCCGGCAGTTCGGCCGGTGCCGGCGGATCAAACAGGATCGCGGCCGCACCGGCGGCCTTGGCCTGCTCGACAAAGCCCAACCCATGCGCGCCAAAGCCGGCGATGGCAACGAACGCATCACCGGCGCGCACATGCCGTGAATCCAGAACCAGGCCGCCGATCTGCGGGTCCTGTGACAGGACCAGATCGGGCAGCAGCTGTGACAACTTCATTGTGTGGCTCACTGGCGCACCTCCGTGGCGGCAGGCGTCGGAGCGACGGCCGTCGGCAGTGCGGCATCAAATTCGGCCGTGGCGTTGGGCGCCTCGTCCGGGTCCTGCGGAATCGGCAGCGGCGCCGCACTGCTGCCCGGCTTGCCGCCCACCTTGCCTGCGGCCTGCGCGGCCAGCCACGACTGGATGTCGTCCGGCGGCACGTCCATCAGGCGCAGCGTGCCTTCCATCACGTGATGGAAGACCGGAGCGGAGACCAGGCCACCGTACTGCAGCGAGCCCTGCGGATCGTTGACCACGATCACCGCGGCGTAGCGCGGGTTGGTTGCCGGCACCACACCGGCGAACAGCAGGTTGTAGTGGCCGCGCTCGTAACCGTTGGGGCCGTTCTTGCGCGCGGTGCCGGTCTTGCCGGCGACGTGATAACCGAGGATGGCCGCCTGTTTGGCGCCACCATTGGTGACCACGGTCTCCATCATGCGCACGACTTCGCGCGCCACTTCCGGGTCGATGACCTGGCGTGCTTCGTTGCGCTGGCCCTTGATGAAGGTCGGCTGGATCACCTGCCCACCATTGGCCAGCGCCGAGTACGCCTGCGCGATCTGCAGCGGCGTTACCGACAGGCCGTAGCCATAGGACATGGTGGTTTTGGTGGTGCCATACCAGCTCGGGCTGCCCGGGCGCGCGACTACGCCGGCAGATTCGCCTGGGAAGCCGCTGTTCGGTGCGACGCCATAGCCGAAACCACGCACCGAGTCATAAAAGGTCTGGTCAGGAATACGCGCCACGATCTTTGCCGCGCCGATGTTCGAGCTGCGGGTGATCACGCCGGTGACATTGAGCACGCCGTTGTTCCGCGGCACATCGCGGATGGTGTAACGGCCCAGCGACATGTAGCCCGGATTGGTGTCAATAACCGTATCCGGGGTGACCACATGGTTCTGCAGCGCGGTGGCAATGGTCAGCGGCTTCATCGTCGAGCCGGGCTCGACCAGATCGGTGACGGCGCGATTGCGGCGCGTGTCCGGGGTCGCGCCACTGATCGAATTCGGGTTGTAGGTCGGCAGGTTGGCCATGGCCATCACTTCACCGGTGGCCACATCCATGATCACGATGGAACCACCTGCGGCCTTGTTGGTGGTGACCGCATTGCGCAGCTCGCGCATCGCCAGGAACTGGATGCGGCGATCGATGCTCAGGGTCAGGTCCTTGCCAGGCTCGGCAGGACGCACCAGATCGATGCTCTCGACAATCGCGCCCTTGCGGTCGCGGATGACGCGCTTGGCGCCCGGCTTGCCACGCAGCCATTCGTCGAAGGCCAGCTCCAGCCCTTCCTGGCCGAGATCATCGATATTGGTGAAGCCCAGCACATGCGCCATCGCCTCACCCTGCGGGTAATAGCGACGGAACTCGCGCTGCGAGAACACGCCCGGAATCTTCAATGCGACTACCTGCTCGGCCACATCCGGATTGATGCGGCGGCGCAGGTACATGAATTCCTTATCGGCCTTCTGGGTCAGCTTGGTAGTCAGCTCATCCACAGGCAGCGACAGCGCGCGCGCCAACTCCGGAATCCGCTCCGGCGTGCGCAGCAGTTCCTGCGGATTGACCCAGATCGATGCCACCGGCGTGGACACCGCCACCGGCTCGCCATTGCGATCGGTGATCATGCCGCGCGAGGTCGGGATCGGAACATCGCGCAGGAAGCGGGCTTCGCCTTCGCGCTGGTAGAAATCGTTGTTGATCAGCTGCACGTACGCGGCACGACCCACCAGCGTCACCGCACACAGACCCAGCCCCACGCCGACCATCAGCATGCGGTTACGCAGATTGAACTGCGTGCGGGTACGGTTGCGGCTGGGCTTGTTCATGGCCGGATCACCACGATGTCAGCAGCCTCGGGGAACTTCATGCCCAGACGGCCACGGGCTTCCTGGTCCACGCGCGTGGCCTGGGCCAGCGTTGCCTGCTCCAACTGCAGACGGCCGAACTCGATGTTGATCTCGTCGCGAGCATGTTCCAGTTTGGACAGCTCGACGAACAGCTGGCGGTGGCGATGGCGCATGAACACCACACCGATTGCCGAGGCAATCGTGCACGCCAGCAGGACGATCAACAGCAGGCGGCTCATCCGGCCACCTCGCACTTCTGGGCCACGCGCAGCACCGCGCTGCGCGAGCGCGGGTTCATCGCCAGCTCGTCGTCGTCGGCCTTGATGGCGCCGCCGATCAATTCCAGCGTCGGCACGAAGGCCTGCAGCTCCGGCAGCCGGCGATTGGTCGGCGGCGCCTTGGCATGGCGGTTCATGAACTGCTTGACGATGCGGTCTTCCAGCGAGTGGAAGCTGATCACCGCCAAGCGGCCGCCGGGCTTGAGCCGCGCCATCGCCGCGTCCAGACCGGCTTCAAGGTCGGCCAGTTCGCGGTTGATATGGATGCGAATGGCCTGGAAGCTGCGGGTGGCCGGATGGATCTTGTCCTTGCCACGCGGCATCACCGAGGCGATCAGCTCGGCCAGCTCCGCGGTGCGGGTGAACGGCTGCTTCTCGCGGCGGGCAACGATGGCACGGGCAATGCGGCGGCTCTGGCGCTCATCGCCATAGGTGAACAGCACGTCGGCGATTTCGCGGTCTTCGGCGCGGTTCAACCAATCCGCAGCGCTTTCACCCGAATCCGGGTCCATGCGCATGTCCAGCGGGCCATCCTTGCCGAAGCTGAAACCACGCTCGGCCACGTCCAGCTGCGGCGAGGACACGCCCAGGTCGAACAGAACGCCATCCAGACCGGCAGCGGTTTCGCTCCAGTCCAGCAGATCGGCAAAGCTGCCGCGATAGATGGCCACACGGCCGTCCGGCGCGAAGTCGCGCTCGGCCACCGCAATGGCTTCGGGATCCTTGTCCATCACCAGCAGGCGCCCGTCCGCACCGAGCTGGCGCAGCACGCCGCCAGCGTGACCGCCACGACCGAACGTGCCATCCAGATACGTACCGTTTTCGATCACCCTCAGGCCCTCAAGGACCTGGGTGTACAGCACCGGCAGGTGAGCTGCCGGCGGCTGCGACACCGTTGGGTGACCGGCCTGCGCTCCTCCGCGCACCCGGGCACCCCGGCTCACAACTTCAGATCGAGAAGCCCATCGCCCAGATCCTCATCAGACAACGTCTGCTGGATCAGTGCGCGATGCGCTTGCTCGCTCCACAATTCAAACTTTTCACCCATGCCCATCAGCACTGCTTTCTTCTCGATGCCCACCGCGCTGCGGTGACTGGACGGCAGGCTGATACGGCCATTGCCATCCAGTTCCAGATGGGCGGCCGAGCCGACAAGCTTCTGCTGCAGGGTGCGCACTACGCGCTGGGTATTGGGCTTTGCCATTACGTCGTCCCGCACCCGCTCCCACTCCTGCTCTGAGTACAACCACAGGCAACCGGCTTCGAACGGGTTGTAGGTGAGCACAAGGCGATTACCACTGGCGCGCGCAACCAGGTCGCGGTAGGCGGTTGGCACCGCCATGCGTCCCTTGTCGTCAACCGTGATGGCAGTCTCACCTTGAAACACGCCTGAGGCACCCGTTCGTTCGTTTTGCTTGGGAAGTCATTGAACCACGAAAAACCACAAAAAACCCGGTTTTCCCTCTGATGCCCACCTTAGCAGCGAGCCTAAGGTTGTCAACAACTTTCCGCGCACAAAATCATGTGCCGCATCAATGGCTTGCACCAATGTTTAGAGAGTTGTTCAAGGTTTATCCACAAGTTACTGTTTCATCTCAAATTTTGAGATTTGTATGTAATTCAGTGGTGTAGAGAGCGCGTGAAAACGGGGCCGTAGCCCAGCCGCCATTCAGGCCTGTATGGCTCATGCGCGCGCAAAACGGCACACTCCGTGCATGTGCCTGGTCGCCATCGCCTGGAAAACCCACCCACACTGGCGCCTGCTCATGGCCGGCAACCGTGACGAGTTCCACGCCCGGCCCACCGCGCCGTTGCAGCGCTGGCCATCACCCCATGAAAACGTGATTGCCGGCCGCGACCTGCGTTCCGGCGGCAGCTGGGTGGGTGTGAACCTGAGCGGCCAAGCCGCCGTGGTCACCAATGTGCGTGACCCGTCAGCGGCCACCGGCGGGCCTTCGCGGGGGGAACTGATCGCCAGCTACCTGGCTGGCGGACAGGCGGCCACGGACTATGCCGACGATCTGGCAGGGCGGGCCCCGGAATTTGCGCCCTTCAATCTATTGGTCGCCGACGCTGAGAACTGCAGCTATCTGGGCAACCATCCGCAGGCACGCCTGGACCTGTCGCCGGGCGTGCATGGGATGTCCAACGGCGCATTGGATGCACCCTGGCCCAAGACCCGCCGCCTGATGGACGTGCTTGAGGCTTGGCTCGTTGCCGGCAATGACAGCTTGGAGCCGCTGTGGGCAGCACTGGCTGATGAGCAGCAGGCAACGGACGCGCAGTTGCCATCTACCGGCGTTCCGCTGGAGTTGGAGCGATTGCTGTCGAGCGCCTTCATACGCGGAACCGACTACGGCACCCGCGCCAGCACCATCGTGGCGATCGACAGGGATGGCGGCGGCTTCATCCACGAACGCAGATTCGGGCCAGAGGGCGTGTATCTGGGGGAAACGCGCCTGGAGACTGGAAAAGAAGGCTTTGGCTCCTAACCCCCTTCCTTTGGCCGAAGGCCAAGGGGAGGGCTGGGGAGGGCTGCCTTTGATCTCGCTTTGGCTTTGGCTTTGGCTTTGACCCACAGCCAAAGCAGGATCAAAAGCTCCCCCCATCCGCCCTCCGGGCACCTTCCCCCGCAAGCGGGAGAAGGGAAAGAGAACAGCAAGGCAGGAGCCAAAGCCAAAGCCAAAGCCAGAGCCGAAGCCGAAGCCAAAGCCAAAGCCAAAGCCCAGCAAATGCTGCAGCAGCCAGAGCCGAAGCCAAAGCCAAAGCCAAAGCCAAAGCCAAGCAGATGCTACAGCCGCACTCTTCCCACCACGATGCGCAGCGAGCCAAGCACTAAATCCGGAGAACCAAAGCCCCCTTTAGTAAAGGGGGCGCGCCGACAGGCGCGGGGAATTGGAGGGCTAAAGGCCCGGGGCCCAAAGTTTTGCCCTGCAAAATTTTGGGGCTTTTTCTGCCCGGCGGGCAGAAAAAGCGGCGGAGCCGGCCGATAAGCCGGGTTTTGTCGTGGACAGTCATTCCTCTAGGCGCTACGTCACCGTAACGCTCAAGCAACCTACCCGGACCCGACGCGGGCCACGCCATTAGGTCCCTATTTGGTCTTGCTCCAGGTGGGGTTTGCCGTGCCGGTCTGTTACCAGACTCGCGGTGCGCTCTTACCGCACCATTTCACCCTTACCACGCGCCCGAAGGCCGTTCGGCGGTATCTTCCTGTTGCACTTTCCGTCGGCTTGCGCCGCCCAGGCGTTACCTGGCACCTTGCCCTGTGGAGCCCGGACTTTCCTCGGCATTCCCGAAGGAATGACGCGACTGTCTGGCCGACTCCGCCGCGCGTATTGTCGCACGTCCAGCAGCACACCGGCCGATCATTTCATTCAGCTGCAAGCAGTTGGTAACGCAGCGGTCGCACTCCGCCTGTTGTGAATGACAGCAGCCAACCTTCATGCAGGATATCGATCTGCTGGAAGTCCGCATGCGCGCCGCTGTCCAGCAATTGCCGCGACAATTCATCCAGGGCCGCCAACGCCCAGCTGCGCAGCACCGCCGGATCGGCGTCTTCGACGAACGCCACCGCCGGCAACGGCCAGTTGTCGTACAGCAACAACACATTGCGCGACTGCCGCGCGTAGCCCGGCTTGTGCAGCACCTGGCGCTTCTTCTCCACCGCCCAGCGCATTACTTCCACCCATAGCCGTTCCGGTTCATCGCCAGACCACGGGCTACCCTCATACGTGTCAGCCAATAACTGGCGCAGCAGTGGGCTATCCCATTCGGCGCGCGCTTCTTCAGCGCGATGCTGCGCCACAGGCCGCACCCAGCCGGAGTTGATGCCGTTCAACTTGGCCTGTACCTGCTTGAAGGCCTCCGGCACCACTTCCATGCATTCCACGCCGACCCGTGCATTGCCGGTGTCCAGCATGAAATCCGGGCTTTCACGCTTGCTCACCCGCAGCGGATAGACCAGCTCCGACGCCCAGGCGGTCAACCAGCGCACCATCATCCAGCGCTCGCGCTGGGTCTTGATCTCGGCCCCTGTGCCGCCCGCCAGCGGATGCTCGCGCAGGTCGAGTTGCTGGCGCAGGCTGGCGGCATCAGCCGCCGCCCACATCGCCTCAGTCGTTGCTGCCCTGTCCATACAAAGCCTTGCGCGGCGCGCCGCTCAGTTCGGCCGCCAGCTTGGCGGCAGTGGAAGGCGGCAGGTGTTCGTTCAATTTGGCGTACAAGCGGCGGCCCTCGGCGATCTTGGCTTCTTCATCATCCCCTGCGCCCTGCACCATCACCACGAACTCGCCCTTGCGCTGGTTGTCATCGGCCAACACCTTGGCCAGCAGCTGATCCAGATTGCCATCGAGCACGGTCTCGAACAGCTTGGTCAGCTCACGCGCCACCACTGCCGGGCGCTCGCCACCAAACGCGCCGGCCATATCGGCCAGTGATTCGGCAATCCGGTGCGAGGATTCGTAGAAAACCAGGGTGCCGGTTTCGGCGGCCAACTTGTTCAAACGCTCGCGCCGGGCCGCGCCCTTGGCCGGCAGGAAGCCTTCAAACACGAAGCGATCGCTGGGCAGACCGGCCACGCTCAGGGCGGCAATTGCCGCGCAGGCGCCTGGGATTGGACTGACTTTGACCCCCGCTGCGCGCGCAGCGCGCACCAGACGGAAGCCCGGGTCACTGACCAGCGGCGTGCCGGCATCACTGACCACCGCCAGCGACTCACCACCCAGCAAACGCGCCACGACGCGCTCGGCCATCGCTTCCTCGTTGTGGTCATGCAGGGCCACCAAGGGTTTACTTATGCCGAAATGCGATAGCAACTGACCGGTATGACGGGTGTCTTCTGCGCAGATAGCGGCCACCGAACGCAGCACCTCCTGCGCACGCGGGCTCAGGTCGGCGAGGTTGCCGATCGGTGTGGCAACGACATACAAGGTGGCAGCAGCAGTACTCATCATCGGTATTTCCGTGGGCCAAGGGTAGAATCGTACCGTTTCCCCCGCCCGGCACTGCCGCGCCCTGTCGAACGGACCTTAAATGAACAAGCCAGTCGCACGGATTTCCGCCCTGTCATTGTCGATGCTGCTGTTCGTCGGCTGCGCAACCACCAGCGTTGCGCCGACCAGCTCACCCGCCCAGCAGGCGGCCATCGCCCTGCTTGAACAGGGCAAACCGCGCGATGCCGCGCAGCAGCTTGAAGCCCAGGCCGCGCTTGCGCGTGGCGCCAGCAAGACCTTGTTGCTGGCCGATGCCGCCTTTGCCTGGCAGGAAGCCGGCGACAGCGCCCGCGCACGCATGCTGATGGCGCAGGTGCAGCCGCGCCAGCTGTCTGGTGCAACCCGCCAGCGTTTCAACCTGCTGCAGGCCGAGCTGGCACTGGGCGACAAGCAGCCGGCCACGGTGCTGCAGGTGCTGACCGAAAGCCCGACCTCGCTGCCAGCGCCGCTGCAGGCGCGCTGGTACCTGGCCCGCGCGCAGGCGCTGGAAGCCGGCGGTGACGCCTTTGCCGCCGCTGCCGAACGCGCCCGTGCCGGCAGCCTGCTCAGCGGCACCGAGCGCAATGACAACCAGCGCGCCATCACCCGCCTGCTCGCCAGCGTGAATGACGCCACCCTCAGCAGCCGCGCCGCGGCGTTGCCGGTTGGCGACCCGCTCTACAACCACGCTGGCCGCGCCATGATTGGCCGCGGCTTGCCGCTGCCGCGGCCATTCGACCGCGATACCGCCTCGCAGCTGGATACCAGCAAGCGCCCGGCGGCCGATGCCGACGGCTATCGCCCGCCAGTGAAGATGGCAGTGCTGCTGCCGCTCAGCGGCAACCTGGCCGCCGCCGGTGCCTCGGTACGCGACGGCCTGCTGGCCGGCTACTACGGCGAAAGCCGGCGGCGCCCGCCTATCGATTTCATCGACACCAAGGGCACCGCCAGCGGTGCCGGTGCGGCCTATGACAAGGCGGTCGGCAACGGCGTCGACTTCATTGTCGGCCCGCTGGGCCGTGATGAAGTGGACGCGCTGTTCCAACGCAGCGACCTGCCGGTTCCCCTGCTCGCCTTGAACCGCGGCAAGGACGCACCGCCGCCCGGCAGCGCCGGCTTCTCGCTGGCACCGGAAGACGATGGCCTGATGGCCGCCGAATACCTGCTCGGCCGTGAGCGCCGCAATGTGCTGGTTATCGCCAGCAATGACGACGCTGGCCGTCGCTCCAGCAACGCCTTCAAGGAGCGCTTCAGCGAGCGTGGCGGCAAGGTCGCCGCCACCATCAATGTCGGTGATGCGCCCGGCGACATTGGCGCGCAGCTGCGCCAGGCCGGTAGCGTCGACGCAGTCCTGCTGGCTGTAAAAGGCAACCAGGCGCGCGCCCTGGCACCGCAGCTGGCCTTGGCCGGTCTGAGTGCCGCCAGCCGCGTTGGCACCTCGCAGTTGACCGCGGGCACCGGCAAGGCCGAAGACGACGCCGCACTGGATGGCATCGCCTTCCCCAGCGAGACCTGGAGCAGCCGTGGCGTTGCAGGCCTGCCTGCTGCGAGCGCCGTCGCCACCACCCTGCCAACCGCACGCGGCGGCGCTGGCCGTCTGTTCGCCTTCGGCTACGACGCGTGGAAGATCACCGCCTATATGGAGAAGCTGGCCAACAGCACCAGCGGCGGCCTCAGCGGTGCCACCGGCACGCTGCACCTGGACGGCTTTGGCAATGTGCTGCGCACGCCTGCCTGGTCCACCTTCAGCGCAGGCCGCCCGGTCGCCATTGGTGATGGTCGCTGAGCAGAGCCAACGCGGTGCAGCGGTGGAAGCCGCTGCCCGTGTCCTGCTGCAGAACGCTGGCCTGCAATGGCGGGCCAGCAATGTCCGGTTTCGTGGCGGTGAGCTGGACCTGGTGATGTACGACCGTACTGCCGCCAGCCTGGTCTTTGTCGAAGTGCGCTATCGGCGCTCATCCATGTTCGGCGGCGGCGCGGCCTCCATCGACTTCAACAAGCGCCGCAAGCTGGTTCGTGCCGCCCAGCTCTACCTCAACCAGCACCCCGCGCTGGCCAACAGCCCCTGCCGTTTCGACGTGGTCGAAGCCAGTGGCGAACCGCCGCGCCTGAACTGGATCCGCGACGCCTTCCGTGCCGACGACTGCTGATGCCTAGCGTATTTACCCATGCTGCAATTCCGCTCGCACTGTGGTGCGCCAGCGAGCGCGGTCGCATCTCCCGGCGCCTGCTCGGTGCCGGCGTTGCTGCAGCGATGCTGCCCGATGCCGATGTACTGGCCTTCGCCCTGCACATTCCCTATGCCGATAGTTTTGGCCACCGCGGCGCTAGTCATTCCTTGCTGTTCGCCACGCTGCTGGCGGCCTTGGCCATTCCCTTTGCAAACGCACTGCGAGCCAGCCGCCTGCAGGCGTTTGCGTTCGTCTTCATCTGCGCGCTTTCGCATCCGCTGCTGGACGCACTGACCTCCGGCGGCCTGGGCGTCGCGCTATGGTGGCCGTGGAGCGACCAGCGCCTGTTCGCGCCGTGGCGGCCAATCCGCGTCTCGCCGTTCGCCAACAACTTCTTCAGCGCGCGCGGCCTGCAGACCGTGCTGTCGGAACTGCGTTGGGTGTGGCTACCGCTGCTGGTGGCCGTAGTCGGCTGGAAGATGATTCAATCGCCGCAAGGTTGGCGCCGCCGCGCCGACAACTGAGCCACCTGGGGGAACCATGCCTCATCGCCTGCTGCAGTCTTCCAGACTGCTGTTGTCCTGCTGCCTGTTGCTGCTGTCCATCCCGTCGTTCGCCGCTGCCATCCCCAGCGCCGGCGAATTCCCGCCACCGGTCGCACTCGGCAAGACCCTGCCGGGCGAAGTTGTCGACCTGCAGCAGCGTCGCGGCAAGGTCGTCATCATGACGTTCTGGGCAAGCTGGTGTGGCCCCTGCATGCGCGAACTGCCGGTGCTGGCGCATATGCAGAAAGTGGTTGGCAAGGACGCGCTGGAGGTCATCGCGGTGAACTGGGACGAGCCACGCGCGCAGGTGGTGGACTTTGCACGCCGCAACAGGAAGCTCGACCTGGAATACGTAATCGACAGCAAGGGCAAGGCCGCCGCGGCTTATGGGGTAAAGGCCATCCCCTTGATGTTCGTGCTGGACCAGGAAGGTCGCATCAACACCGTCCATCAAGGCTATTCAGAAGCGTCATTGCCGGGGATCCTGGAACAGGTGCTGGCGCTGCTGCCCGAACATGTACGCATGCGGCCGTCGCAGAACACCAACACCGACGGCGGCGGATGACACGGCCTAGAATAGGCGGGTGATCACACCCCTTTCCGACGCATTCAAGCACACCCTGTCGCAGCTGCTGGGCGATGACTGGCACACCGACGCCAGCGCGCTCGCCGCCCATGCGCAGGACAACTCCTGGCGCCACGCCTTGCCGCAGGGTGTCGCCATGCCCAGTACACGCGAGCAGGTGCAGGCCATCGTCCGCGCCTGCCGCGAACACGGCGTGCCATTGGTTGGACGCGGCACCGGCACCGGCACCACCGGTGCTGCGGTGCCAACTGCCGGCGGCATCGTGCTGTCGTTCGCGCGCATGAACCGCATCCTCGCGATACGCCCGGGCGATCGCTGTGCGGTGGTCGAACCCGGCGTGCTCAATGGCGACCTGCAACAGGCCTTGATGCCGCACGGCCTGTTCTGGCCGCCGGATCCTTCCAGCGCCGACATCTGCAGCATCGGCGGCAACCTCGCCTGCAATGCAGGCGGCCCACGCGCAGTGAAGTACGGCACAACCCGCGACAACGTACTGGGTCTGGTGGCGGTCACCGGAACCGGCGACCTGATTCAATGTGGCGGGCCTTACACCAAGGATTCGACCGGCTACGATCTCACCCATCTGCTGGTTGGCAGCGAAGGCACCTTGGCGCTGATCGTCGAAGCCACACTCAAGCTGACCCCACGCCCGCGCAGCCAGGCCGGCCTGCGCGTGCTGTACCGCGATGCCGAAGCGGCCGCTGCTGCCGTATCGCGGGTAATGGCACAACCGGTGACGCCGACCACGCTGGAATTCATGGATGCACGCAGCCTGCAGCTGCTGCGCCACAACGGCGCACAGGTGCCCGAGGCCGGCGCGATGCTGTTGATCGATGCCGATGGCGACGATGACACCCTGCCCTACCTGTTGAACGCCTTGGCCGAAGCCGCCGAAGGCGACGGCATGCTGGCGCTGGATGTGGCCACCGATGGCAGCGCACGCGACAAGCTGTGGGCGGCACGCCGCGCCCTGTCTCCGGCGCTGAAAACCATCGCACCGGGCAAGATCAATGAAGACGTGGTGGTGCCGGTATCGCAGATCCCGGCGCTGGTGGAAGGCGTACAGCAGCTCTCCGAACAGGCGCAGCTGCCGATTGTGACCTTCGGCCATGCCGGCAACGGCAACCTGCACGTCAACATTCTGTATCACCCGGACGACGCCGACGAGAACGCACGTGCGCATGCGGCCTTGCCCAAGGTATTTGCATTGGCCCTGCAGCTGGGCGGCACCTTGTCAGGCGAGCACGGCATCGGCCTGGCCAAGCGCGATTTCATGGCACAGGCGTTTTCGGCAGGAACGCTGGCGACGATGCGCGCGATCAAGCAGGCGCTGGACCCGGATGGCATCCTCAATCCTGGCAAGGTGTTGCCGGAGGCGTAAGCTCGAGCGGCCAGGCTTTTGCAGGAGCGGCGTAAGCCGCGAGGCTGGTGCTGCATCGGCCGCGGACAAGCTTGCGATCTTCAGATCCAACTGCTTCGCGGCTCACGCCGCTCCCACAAAAAAGAGCGGCAACTGTAGTGCCAAGCCATGCTCGGCAAGGGCCTCATAAGCGAAAGAGCGGCAACTGTAGTGCCGAGCCATGCTCGGCAGGGGCCTCACAAGCGAAAGAGCGGCAACTGTAGTGCCGAGCCATGCTCGGCAAGGGCCTTACAAGCGAAAGAGCGGCAACTGTAGTGCCGAGCCATGCTCGGCAGGGGCCTTACAAGCGAAAGAGCGGCAGCTGTAGTGCCGAGCCATGCTCGGCAGGGGCCATACAAGCGCCAGGTCGGACGGATCACCAGCTTCGCGGCTTACGCCGCTCCTACAATCCAACGCCGCTCCTACAACACCCAGCTCAGGCAATCGCTTCGGCGTAGCGGCAGGACAACAAGGCCTTGATCAGGAAATCGACCTGGCTGGTTTCGCGTGCATCCACCCACATCACTGGCAGACGGTGTCCTTGCCCGGCCAATGCATTGCGGAAGTCGCTGAAACTGAAATCAGGCTCGCGGTCCTGGCAGGTCACGCCCACTGCGAAACACGCCTCCGGCGCCAACCCGCGGAACTGCTCCAGCAGGGTCAACGTACTTGGCAGCGCGCGCGGGTTGAGTGCGCTCACAAGTACGATCACGCCGATTGCACCTTCTGCCACGATCGGCCACATGAAATCCAGATAGGCCTGACCGGGCACACCGTAGACATGCAGCAGCTCGCCATCGCCAAGTTCAATGGAGCTGTAATCCAGCGCCACCGTCGTGTGCGACTTGTCCTCGAATGCCTCCAGCGCCGCTTCGTCGCTGATCGGCATTTCCGTGCTGATCGGTTCCATGTCCGAGATCGACCGTATCGCAGTCGTTTTACCCGCACCCATTTCACCGACAAAAACCAACTTGGTTGCCATAGCCGTCAGACCTGAAGCCCCTTGGAAAAATTGAGCCCGAATCGCTTGGCGATACGTGTGAAGAAGCCGGACACCTTGTTGCCGGAGCCCTGCGCCGGTGCAACATCGGCGCTGCTGCCATCAAGCAGCCCGGTGCAGGCCGCTGCGGCCATGATACGGGCAATATCGTCCAGCGACGTGCCGGTTGCCTGCGCCAACTCGCCCGGCTGCCACGGCCGGATCATCATCGCCGCCATCGGCAGCAGCCATTGCAGCGGCAATTTGCCGGTCTCAACCTCGGGCCACCCACGTAGCCGACACGGATTTGCACTCTCACGTGGCAAGAGGGGCTCGGGTGAAAGCGCCGCGGCCCGCCAGCAGAAATCTTCCAATGCGTGGCTGCTGACCGCATCAGCCAATACCTCGTCCACCGCTTGGTCGCTGCCAAGCAACGACAAGGTCCAGCCTGGCTCGGCGGCCGCCTTCAAGCAGTTCTCATAAGGCAGATCGCGCAGCACGGTGACACGCGTCTGCGCCGCGTCGATCACCACTTTGACCAGCCCCATGTGCAGCAGGCTGGGCGTGCCCTTGGCCTCGCCGAGACTACGGAACAGCGTGCGCGGCTTGAAGCGCTCACCACTTCGGTCAGACTCCAGCAACAACGAGCGCAGCTGCTGGAAAATATCGCGGACGCTGGCGCCATAGGCCACACCCGGCGTCGACAGCCCGGACAGCATCCGGCGGGTCACCGCCAGCACCGGCAAGCCCTGCTCACTGGCCTCGCGCAGCAACTGCTGGCCATGGCTGTCATCGATGCTGGCTACCAGCAGATCCACTGGCTGACGGTCCCACTCCTGCACCTCGGCCTGGATGTACTCGGCCATCAGCAAGGAGCTGGCAACCTTGAGCCGCATCATGTGCAGGACATCCAATCCCTGGCAGCCGATCACTGCGGCAGAGATTTTTCGAGCGGGTGCACTCATCGTGTGGATCGGTTCCGGGAGTCGAAACTCAGCAGTTGCACCGCTGCTCCGTCACCGGGCAGCGGTGCTTTCCTGCATCACTTGAAGTCGAGGGTCTGTTCGAACGACTTCAACTCGTGGCGAGCCAGCGCCAGGTTGGCGCGCGAGCGGTCAAGCACGACGTACAGGAACAGGTCCGCATTGCTTTCGAGCGGACGGATCAGGTGGTACTGCTTGGTCAGGGTGATCAGGATGTCTTCGATCGCATCGGTGATGCCGAGCGAGGCAGCAACGCGGCGCTTGGCGCGCACCACTTCGGTGTTGCCGGCAGCCGCAACTTCCAGGTTGATCGGACCACCGCCGAGCATGCCCAGCGCCATGCCGCTGTCACTGTCGACCAGCGCAGCGCCAACGAAACCAGCAATTTCATTCAACTTTTCCAGCTTGACGTTCCCAGCCATGGTGTTCTCCGTTCCTGATCGAATGTTGTCTGATGGTGCTGCGTGGCCATGTTGTTGCATAGCTCAGGCAACACCTTGTTTTGTCCCTTCCCAAATCCCCCAACCGCACTGGATCCCCGGCATGCCGGACAACCGGCAGAACGGGCGATCTGCACGCAGGGAGTTACAGCAACTGCTTGATCCGCCCCGCAGCATCGCGGGCGGCGTACAACAGGATGGCAAGGGAGGTATCGGCATGGCCAAGCGCAGCCAGCGTATAGGGCCGGTCCGCAGCAACGCGAACCAGCACCATGCTGCCCTGCGAGGTGGACATGGTCACGTAGTCGGCGGTGCTCAGGCCGAGCTCGCGCGACAGGGTTTCCCCGAGTGTCAGGAACGAATTGCTCATCGCTGACAAGCGGCGTGGATCCAGCTTGTTCAACGAGCGGTGAGCGATCGCACGGCCATCGGCCGTGGACACCAGCAACATGGAAATGCCGCCGTTGCGATTGATGACGTTATCAAGCTCTGCTTCCAGCGCAGCGCCATCAATGGTGGACGAGGGCGCTGCCACATCACTCATCTTCGCCCTCAGCTTTTCCAGTGTTGCTGTTTCCACTACCCCATCCCCTGTTTACGGCCGCTGGATGCAGCATCTGCACTGCATCAAAACGCGACCTACATCACAGCCGCGATAATAAATATGAATACGTGGACACTACGTGAACGCAACAAACTGACATCCGATGGCGGGGCTCCCCTAATCCCCAATGCCCGAAAAGTGGTTGTAACCCTGCCTCGATACCGCCACCACATCGCCCCCTTGGTTGACCACCTGCAGCCCGGTTCCGGCTCGAATATAGCCAATCCGGGTGAGCGGAACTGCTACGGAAGCCATGGTTTCGAGCACCATCTGGCGCTGTGCGGCCGGGGCGGTGAAGCACAGCTCGTAGTCGTCACCCGCACCTGCACGCAGTGCATTGAAGCTTGCTGTCAGCCCACACTGCTGCGCTGCAGCCGACGTCGGCAATGTGCTTTCAAGTACATCGGCAGCAACGCCACTGCGCGCGCAGATGTGACCCAGGTCGGCCAGCAGACCATCGGATACGTCCACCGCCGCACTTGCCAGGCCCTGCAATGCACGGCCCAGCTCAACCCGCGGCGTGGGCCGCGCCAGCCGCTGGCGCAGATGCTCACGCGCAGGATTGTCAGCGGCACGGCTCACATCCAGTTCCTGCTGCTGCCACAGCGCCAAGGCCAGACCGGCTTCGCCGGGCACGCCGCTGACCCATATGTCATCACCGGGCTGGGCGCCATCACGGCGCAATGCCTGCCCCGCTGCAACCTGGCCCATCGCGGTTATCGAAATCGACAAAGGGCCACGCGTGGTATCGCCGCCAATCAAGGCAATGCCATGTTGATCGGCCAGCGCGAAGAAACCTTGAGCGAACTGGTCCACCCACTCCGGGCTGGCGTCGGGCAGTGACAGGGACAAACTGCACCAGGCCGGCTGCGCACCCATTGCGGCCAGGTCCGACAGGTTCACCGCCAGTGCTTTCCAGCCGATGTCGGCGACAGCCGTTTCCGGCGGAAAGTGCACGCCCACATTGAGCGTATCGGTGGTCACCACCAGCTGTTGGCCGGCGGCCGGCTGCAGCAGGGCGGCATCGTCGCCTATCCCCAATACGATGTCCGCGCGCGCAGCGGTGCGGCGGCGGATGCGTTCGATCAGGCCAAACTCGTCAAGGCTCATCACTGCGCTCCCTCAAAAACGACAACGCCGGCGCCGATGATGCCGGCCCGGCGCTGCTATGGATCCCGCTGGTGGCAATGCTGCCGCCATCGGTCAGTGGCTGGAGGATTCCGTCTTGCGCCATTCCAGCGCGGCGCGGTCGAGCACGCCGTTGACGTAGGTATGACCATGCTCGGAACCGAAACGCTTGGCAGTTTCGATGGCTTCGTTGATCACCACGCGGTACGGCACATCCTGACGGTAGCGCAGCTCGTAAGCCGCCACGCGCAGCACCGCACGTTCGATGGCGTCCACTTCTTCAACCGCGCGGTCGACGAACGGGGCCAGCGCCTCGTCCAGGTCACGGCGGTTGTCCAGCACACCGCGCAGCAAGCTTTCGAAGTACACCAGGTCGGCGATTTCGTGGGCCTGTTCATGGGCGAACTGGGCCAGCAGCGACTCGGCGTTGCCGCCGGATATCTGCCAGGCGTAGATGGCCTGCAGGGCACGACGACGCGCGCGTGAGCGCAGCACCGGATCGACACCATCGCGACGGACCGGCTTTCCGGCAGGCTTGCCGTTGTTCTTGTTGTTCATGGCAGCTGTTCCAGAAGATTGACCATTTCCAATGCCGACAATGCGGCTTCCTCACCCTTGTTGCCGTGGCTGCCGCCTGCACGGGCCTCGGCATCTTCCACCCGCTCCACCGCCAGCACGCCATTGAGCACCGGCACGCCAAAATCGAGCTGGGCGCGCATCAGGCCTTCGGCACAACGGTCGGCAACGTGCTCGTAATGGCGGGTATCGCCACGGATCACGCAGCCAAGGGTGATGATTGCAGCGTGGTGCCCGGCCGCAGCCAGGCGCGCTGCAACCAGCGGAATCTCCCAGGCACCGGGCACACGCACCACGTCGATGGCGTCTTCGCCGATACCGTTGCCGGCCAGGCTCTGGCGCGCACCGGTCACCAACGCGTCGGTGATGCGGGCATTCCAGCGGCTGGCGATGATGGCAAAACGGGCCGAACCGGCCGGGCGGAGGTCGCCTTCGTAGTGGCTCATGGGGGCGTGGGGTTCCAAAAGGTGGGTAAGTCTAACGTGCGGGGGCTTAACCCGCGACGCGGAAAGCTGCTGGAAGCCCGGTCCAGCCGGGCTTCCAGGTCAGGCCGAGGGCTCAGGGCTGCACGGTTTCGACGATTTCCAACCCGTAACCGGCCAGGCCGACCTGCCGGCGCGGGGTGCCGAGCACGCGCAACTTGCCCAGGCCCAGGTCCGACAGGATCTGCGCGCCGGCACCGTTGCGGCGCCATTGACCCACGTCCTTGTCCTTGCCCGGAGTGACCGGCGCCGGCTGCTGGCGCAGGCGGGCCAGCAACGAATTGGTGTCGCGCGGGGCCGACAGCACCACCATCACGCCGGTCCCGGCGGCGTCGATGGCCCGCAGTGCATCGGTATTGGCCACACCGAAGTCGTCACGGCGCCAATGCAGCAGGTCGGCCAGCGGGTTCTCCACCTGCACCCGCACCAGGGTTGGCGTGTCCTTGTCCGGGGTGCCGCGAACCAGGGCGAAATGCAGGTCGTTGGCAATGCGGTCGCGGTAGGTGACCAGCTTGAAGGCGCCGAACTCGGTATCGATCTCGCGCTCGTCCACGCGCTCGACGGTGTGCTCGGTGGCCAGACGATAGGCGATCAGGTCGGCGATCGAGCCCATCTTCAAACCATGCTCGCGGGCGAACACCTCCAGCTCCGGGCGGCGCGCCATGCTGCCATCGGGGTTGAGAATTTCCACCAGCACGCCAGCCGGTTCCAGCCCGGCCAGCATGGCCAGATCGACGCCGGCTTCGGTATGACCGGCACGGGTCAGCACGCCGCCCGGCTGCGCGATCAGCGGGAAGATATGGCCTGGCTGGTGCAGGTCCGACGGCTTGGCGTTGGGCTTCACCGCGGTGCGGATGGTGTGGGCACGGTCATGCGCGGAGATGCCGGTGGTGACACCCTCGGCGGCTTCGATGCTGACCGTGAAATTGGTCTGGAACTGCGCGGTATTGGCCTGCACCATCGGCGCCAGGCCGAGGTCGGCCGCGCGCGTACGGGTCAGCGGCAGGCAGACCAGGCCGCGGCCGTGGGTGACCATGAAGTTGATGTCCGACGCCTTGACCAACTCGGCGGCCATGATCAGGTCGCCTTCGTTCTCGCGGTCCTCGTCATCGACGATGACCACCATGCGACCGGCACGGATCTCTTCCAGCAGTTCGGGAACGGGGGCGAAATTCATTGTGCGGCTCCTTGGCCCAGCAGGCGCTCGACATAACGGGCGACCAGATCGATTTCCAGATTCACCGCACTGCCCACGCCAGTGGCGGAGAACGCGGTATTGGCGACGGTGTGCGGGATCAGTGCCACTTCAAAGCCTTCGTCATCGGCTTCGTTGACGGTGAGGCTGACGCCATCCACGCAGATCGAGCCCTTCTTGGCGATGTACTTGAGCAGCGGCTTGGGTGCGGCGAAGCGCCAGCGCAGCGCGCGTGCATCCTCGTGGATGGACAGCACCTTGCCGAGGCCATCGACGTGGCCACTGACCAGATGACCGCCCAAGCGGTCGGTCGGCCGCATGGCACGTTCGAGATTGATCACGGCACCTTCGGCCAGACCACCAAGCGTGGTCAGGTCCAGGGTTTCGGTTGAGGCATCAGCCTTGAAGCTGCTGTCGTCGAAGTCGATGACGGTAAGGCAGACACCGTTGACGGCGATGCTTTCGCCCATCTGCACCTGCTCGAACGGCAGGCTGCCGACGGCGAAAGTGAAGCGGACATCGCCGCCGATGGGTTCGCGTGCGGCCAGACGGCCGACGCCTTCGATGATTCCAGTAAACACTAACGTTCTCCGCGATATGTGAGCGAAAAACGCCGCAAGGCAAACAGGCGCACGGACCCCGCAAAGGGCCCGAAACACCGTCTTCTTTCATCCGGACTATGACCGTCGGCTCCGGCATCTGACCGGATCTGCTGACCTCCTGCCGGGCAGCCACACGCTTGCGTGGCCTTGGCTGGAGCGCTCGCGGGCTTATGCAGCGCTCCTTTCGGGACCAATGCACCTACCGCCGGTGGGGAGTTGCACCCCGCCCTGAAGACGTTTGTATGTGCCGGCGAACCGGCGCGGTGATTGTATCAGCGCCGGTCGCGTGAAGCCCCTGACCCAGCTGAACAAGTGCTTCCCACCGATGGAACGGGCTGGCAGCGCTGGAACAGAAGGCGCTGGGAGCATCCTGCCACTGGTGTCGGTGACCACCCCATCAGCCGACGAGCGCCCCGCTAGCGCCTGGGCCTGAAAAAGCTGCCAATACTCACCAGCGCGAACACGCTGCCCAAGCCAATCATCGTTGGCTCCGGCCCGGCCGACATGGCAGCGGCCACAAACCAGAGCAGCGCAACACAGAGGAACAATGCACTTTCAACCTTCAAGACGATTACTACCTCAGAGCACTGTTGCTCATCCTTGAGCGCGCACAAAGTAGGTGGAATCAGGGCATCTGGTAATAGGATTGCTCTGGAAGTTTTCTGCGAAAATCACAGTAGAGACAACTGCGAAGCCTTCGGCATCACATGGAATTTCGGCCAAGAACGCTTGCAACAACGGCTCTCGGAGACGAACGAAATCCCGCGAAACCGCTGAATGCATCCAACGGCTGCGAGCAAGCGCAGCTTGTCATATGTAAAAACATCGTTAGACTGCAGCCCGCCGCGACATGACGTTGCGGTCCCGGTCCGCAATGGGCTGGTCGACACGGACATCACGTCTAAGAGGATTCCATGCGCAAGACCCTGATTCTGGCCGCCATGCTGGCTGCCGCACCCGTTGCCGCGTCTGCCGACGAGCTGAGCTACACCTACGCCGAGGCAGGCTGGACCCAGGTCCAGATCAACAGCAATGAACGCAATGACCCAAGCCTGGACGGCGCCTACCTGCGCGGCTCGTTCGATATCGCTGACAAGGTCAACCTGTTCGCTGGCTACTCGCGTGTCTCCGACACGTATACGGTTGACGGCGTGCGCTTCAAGCACAAGCTGGGCCTGCCGGAACTGGGCGCCGGTTATCACATGAACATGAGCGACCGCATCGACTTCACCGCCGACATCGCGTGGCTGCGCATGAACGTGGATGAAAAAATCAGTAACTCGCTCAACGATGACGGCCGCTACAAGGGCCACACCAGCGCTGGTCGCGTGACTCTGGGTCTGCGCGGCAAGCCGTCGGCACGTACCGAAGCCTGGGTCAAGGGCGGCGCCATCGATGGCAGCGACCTGGACACCGAGTTCGTCGGCGTGCTGGGCGGCCAGGTCAAGTTCAACAAGACCTGGGGCATTGTTGCTGAAGGCCAGTGGCTGGGTGATCTCGCCCAGTACTCGGTCGGCGTGCGCGCCAGTTTCTGATCCGGCACTACCGGGTTTAATGCAGCGGGGGCCGAAAGGCCCCCGTTTTTTTTTGCGCGGTACCGTGGCCCGCACCTGCAACGCTTTGTGGGAGCGGCGTCAGCCGCGAAGCTGGCATTGGTGAAACACCTTGTTGTTGGTGCGATCTGATGATGCATGTGCTTCGCGGCTTACGCCGCTCCTACAACTGCAGACTGGTTTTATTCCGGCCGCAGCAGCAGGCGCAGATCCTGACCCAGCATGCGGGTGTCCAGCAACTGCAAGCGCTGCGCCTGCGCCATGGCCTCAATGCCCAAGCCTGCCAGCAGTGGCCTTGCGCCGTCGCCCATCAGCAGCGGTGCCATGTACAGCAGCAGCTCGTCCACCAATCCAGCCTTGAGCAAGGCACCACACAAAGTTGGCCCGGCTTCGACATGGACTTCGTTGATGCCACGCGCAGCCAGCAGCGACATCACTTCGCCCAGATCAAGCCGGCCATCATCCTGCACACGCACAGTACCGAACTCCGCACCGTCCAAGCTGGGTGCGGTCAACGCCGGATCATGCAGATACAAGGTAGGCGCATCGCCTTCGCGCACGCGCTTGCATTCCAATGTGCGCAAGCGTGCATCCAATACCACCCGCAATGGCGGCAGGAATTCGCCCGCATCCGGTCGCGCGGTCAACAACGGATCATCCGCCAGCACCGTGGCCGCACCGGTCAGAATCGCCGCAGCACGCGCGCGCCACTGCTGCACGTCGGCGCGCGCAGCTTCACCGGTGATCCACTTTGATTCGCCATTCGCCATTGCCGTGCGCCCGTCCAGGCTACCGGCAAGCTTCACCCGCAGGAACGGCCTGCCACGCTCGATGCGCGACAGGAAACCGCGATTGAGTTCGCGCGCCTGCGCTGCCATCAAGCCCACTTCGACGGTGATGCCAGCCTGCCGCAGCAACGCAAAGCCGCCGCCATCGACATCCGGAAAGGGATCGGCCATCGCCGCGACTACCCGGCCGACGCCGGCATCGATCAAGGCCAAAGCGCACGGCGGCGTGCGCCCGTAATGCGCGCAGGGCTCCAGGGTGACGTAGGCAGTCGCGCCACGTGCTCGTTCACCTGCCTGGCGCAGGGCGAACACCTCGGCATGTGGCCCACCAGCGCGCTGATGCCAGCCCTCGCCCACCACCTCCTCCCCATGTGCAACCACGCAGCCCACCATCGGGTTGGGCCGCGTGGTCCAGGCGGCACGCTCGGCAAGGCGCAGCGCGCGGGCCATCAACAGGTGATCGGTGGCGGTGAATTGACTCATGGCTGGAACCTCATTGCGAGTACAGCCGCCACCATTGCGGAAGCGGTCGCAGACAAGTGTATGCGCAGCGATGTCAGGACCGCTGCCCCGGCGCAACTCAGGTGTGCCCGGTATCCATCGCCATCACCGTGACTGCCAGCGGCCCCAACTGCAGCTCGGTGTGCACCCGCCATCCCAGGCTGCGGTACCAAGCCACCATCGGCGCCTCGCAATACAGGTACAACACCGGCACCGCAAACGCCGCCGCCTGCGCCACGCAATGCGCTACCAAGGCAGCCCCCACACCCTTGCCGCGCGCCGCGGGGCCCACATACAGCGATGCCAGCCATGGCGACCAACCACGGATCTGCTCGTGATCGTCATGCAGCAGGCTGACCGAGCCCAACCAGCCATCGGCATCTTCGGCCAGCCAACTGCAGGGGATGCCATCGCGTTGCTGCGCGGCCAGCTCGGCCTCGGCCTGCGCTACGGTCCAGTCCGGCAACAACGTGCCGAAGGCCTGCACATGGGTAAGGGCGATTGCCGGCAGCAGTTCGCGCCGGTCCTGCAGATTGATGATCTTCATCGGATTCAACTCACGCGGCCGCCCTTGGCGGCCTGTACATCCAAACAACTAGTCGTTCACTGGCTGGAACACGCCAACGCCCCAGGCAGCAAAGCGTACGCCACCCTCCGCCTGCTCCAGCACCAAGCCCATCGTCTCCGACTCGCACATGCCTATCGCGCAGCCATCGAACAGCACTTGGTAGCTGGGCCGCAGCGGCGGTTGCAGCGGCAAACGCAGCGACGCCCCACTGCCAGAGAAATGCAAACGCAGGCCAGTCACCACCTGCCCCGGTGTCGGCGACGGGAACCGATAGGTATTCCCCCCAGCCAACTCGCCTTCAGCGGCCAGCTCACCCTGGGCCAGCTCCAACACCACCTGCACGCCGTCGCTGGCCACGCCGCTCATTGGATCGAGCAGATTCACGTACAGCGGCCTGCCAGCGACGTGCGTGTCCGCCAGTTGCGCCTGCAGTTCCTCGAGCTCGCCGTGATCGCTGCGATCAGCCGGGTCCGGGTGTGCCTGTTGCAGGTCGGCAAGCAACTGCTGCAACTGCGCGCGCTCCGCCGACCGGGCTTCATACGGCACCAACTGCACGCTGTCGGCGAGCTCATCGCGCGGATACAGCAACAGCATGCCGTCCTCCAGCGACCATTGACCTTTCGAGCTGCGCGGCATGGGAAGCATCGCCAACTGCAGCACATAGTTGCCGTCAACGCCCAGGTCCAGAACCGAACCTGCAAATCCCGCTTCGACGATGCGATAACGCCCCGCCAGCGCCTGCGGCGTACAAGCCTCCCCCGCACAGGAAGATGGCCTGCGCTGAGCCTGATCCAGACCGCCGACGGCCTCCTGTGCAGCCTGCCGGGCGCGCTCAGCCACATCCAACAGCTTGGACAACTCCGGCTTGTGGTCTTGCGCCCGCGCAGTCAATGCCACACACAACGCAGCCACAACCAGTCCACTGCGTGAAAGCTGCTGCCCTATTGATCGCATCGCCGCTTCGGCCTCCGTACCGAGTCAACACACCGCTCAGCGCTTGCCGCCCTTGCTTGCCCGCGCCGCTTCCGCCCGCGCATGCGCCAGCAACGGCAGCTGATCCTCGTCACTGGAGTGATCACGCTCCAGCTTCTCGATCTCGTCGCGGAAATCAGCCACATCCTCGAAGCTGCGGTAGACCGAGGCGAAACGCACATAGCCGACATGATCGAGCTTGCGCAGTTCGTCCATCACGAAGCCACCAACCTTGATTGATGGCACTTCGCGCTCGCCGCACATGCGCAGCTGGTGCACCACCGCGCGTACTGCTGCCTCGATGCGTTCTTCGGACACCGGCCGCTTCTGCAGCGCGCGGTCAAAGCCCACCCGCAGCTTGCGCGCATCAAAGGCTTCGCGTCCGCCGTCACTCTTGACGATGACCGGCAGCTTGAGCTCGATGGTTTCCAACGTGCTGAAACGTTCGCCACAGGCTTCGCAACCACGGCGGCGACGGATGGTGGCGCCATCTTCGGAAACGCGTGAATCGATCACGCGGGTGTCGGTGTGCTGGCAGAACGGGCAGTGCAT
Source organism: Stenotrophomonas sp. STEN023 (assembly GCF_056760135.1). Lineage (NCBI taxonomy): Bacteria > Pseudomonadati > Pseudomonadota > Gammaproteobacteria > Lysobacterales > Lysobacteraceae > Stenotrophomonas > Stenotrophomonas sp. STEN023. Next base: position 40,950 of record NZ_JBRREF010000018.1, read on the forward strand.
GTTTCAAGCCTTGGACATCAGGCGCCGCGCAGGCGACGTGGAAAACCTGTAACGCAGATACAACAAACCCCGGGCCGGGGCAAGCGCCCAACCCGGGGTAATGCGGTCAGCTGTAGGCAGAACGGGCGCCAAGAACCGCTGACACCCGGCGCCGATCAGCCATAAACCGGGTACTTGCGGCACTGCTCGCTGACTGCATCACGCACGCGGGCGATGACGGCTTCATCGGCCGGTGCGTCCAGCACGTCGGCAATCCAGTTGGCCAGCGCGACGCAGTCGGCTTCCTGGTAACCACGGGTGGTGATGGCCGGAGTACCCAGGCGCAGGCCCGAGGTCACGAACGGCGAGCGCGGGTCGTTCGGCACCGAATTCTTGTTGACGGTGATGTGGGCCTTGCCCAGCGCGGCTTCCGCGTCCTTGCCGGACACGTCCTTGCCGATCATGTCGACCAGCATGAGGTGGTTCTGGGTGCCGCCGGAAACGATCTTGTAGCCACGCGCGATCAGCGTGGTGGCCATCGCCTGGGCGTTCTTCACCACCTGCTGCTGGTAGGCCTTGAATTCCGGTTCCAGCGCTTCCTTGAAAGCCACTGCCTTGGCGGCGATGACGTGCATCAGCGGGCCGCCCTGGATACCCGGGAACACGATCGACTGCAGCTTCTTCTCGATCTCTTCGCCAGCGCCCTTGGCAATGATGATGCCGCCACGCGGGCCACGCAGGGTCTTGTGGGTGGTCGAGGTGACCACGTGTGCGTGTTCGATCGGGTTCGGGTACACGCCGGCTGCAACCAGACCGGCGACGTGCGCCATGTCCACGAACAGGTAGGCACCGACCTTGTCGGCGATGGCGCGGAAGCGCGCCCAGTCGATGACCTGCGAATAAGCGGAGAAACCAGCCACCACCATCTTCGGCTTGTGCTCCAGCGCCAGGCGCTCGACTTCGTCATAGTCGATCAGGCCGGCTTCGTTCACACCGTACTGGACCGCATTGAAGATCTTGCCCGAGGCATTGACCTTGGCGCCGTGGGTCAGGTGACCGCCGTGGGCCAGGCTCATGCCAAGGATGGTGTCGCCCGGCTGCAGCAGCGCGAAGTACACGGCCTGGTTGGCCTGCGAGCCGCTATGCGGCTGCACGTTAGCGTAATCGGCGCCGAACAGCTGCTTCAGGCGGTCGATGGCCAGCTTCTCGGCGATGTCCACGTACTCGCAGCCACCGTAGTAGCGCTTGCCCGGGTAACCCTCGGCGTATTTGTTGGTCAGCTGGCTGCCCTGCGCTTCCATCACCAACGGGCTGGCGTAGTTCTCGCTGGCAATCAGCTCGACATGGTCTTCCTGACGCTGGCACTCATCGGCAATGGCCTTGGCCAACTCGGGATCGTAGGACTCGATACGGGCTTCACGCGGGAACATCACAGCTCCTGGTACGGGGGCGAGGGAGCTGTCGATTGTAGCGCTTCCTTCAGCCCCCGGCCCGGCACCGGGTAGTGTCACCTGTAATCAGCATCGCGGCCCGCAAATGAAGAAGGCGCCCCTCGGGGCGCCTTCCAGAGAACCGGCCGCAGCCTGGCTCAATGATTGAACACGATGTCGGCAATGATGCCGGTGGCAATGGCCACCATCAGCATGTTGCCACGGTCATCACGGATCCAGCGGTGGCCGTAGGGCGGGCGGCGCACGTGGTAACGATCGTAGTCGTTGACCACATAGACCGGGCCACCGTAGTAGTTGCTGTAGCGGTGGCCGCGCTCGAAACCATACGGGCGGTAGGCCACGCGCGGCGGCGCGTAGTAGCGGCGGTCGTTGTAACGGGCGTCGCGGTAGCCCTCACGGTAGCCATTTGCGTAGTGGCGGCGGTCGTCCCGACGCTCGTGGCGGTCATGGCCACGGCCGCGATCATGGCCCCTGCCGCGGTCATCCCAGCCGTGGCGGCCACGGTCGTGGTCATCACGGTCACCCGCCGCAAAGGCCGGGGCGGTGGCACCTAACGCCAATACGGTGGTCATCGCAGCGACAACAAAGCGGTTCATCTTCATGGGTGGCCCTCACTGGGTTGGTGGACGGTTTCCATAATGCTCACTTGATCTGAACGGTTTCCGGCTGGAAACGGTTACGGCCTTTCCCATTCATAAATCAGCAAGCGCCCCACCTGCCGCCGCCGGCCACGCCGGGGTTCCGGTTATAATCGGGGATTCCCTTTTGCCTTTGGCCCTGTCCTCACTGGACCGGGCGCAGGCGTGCGCTACGGAGACGTCATGTCCTCGCAATACATCTACACCATGAACCGCGTCAGCAAGGTGGTCCCGCCCAAGCGGCAGATCATCAAGGACATCTCGCTGTCGTTCTTCCCCGGTGCCAAGATCGGCCTGCTGGGCCTGAACGGCGCCGGCAAGTCCACCGTGCTGAAGATCATGGCCGGCGTGGACACCGATTTCGAGGGCGAGGCCCGCCCGCAGGCCGGCATCAAGGTCGGCTACCTGGAGCAGGAACCGCGCCTGGACCCGGCCCAGACCGTGCGTCAAGCGGTTGAGGAAGGCGTGGGCGAAGTGCTGCAGGCCCAGGCCGCGCTGGACAAGATCTACGACGCCTATGCCGAGGAAGGCGCCGACTTCGATGCACTGGCAAAGGAACAGGAACGGCTGGAAGCCATCCTGGCCGCGGGCGATGCCCACACGCTGGAGAACCAGCTGGACGTGGCCGCCGACGCCCTGCGCCTGCCGCCGTGGGATGCGGTGATCGGCAACCTGTCCGGCGGTGAAAAGCGCCGCGTGGCACTGTGCCGCCTGCTGCTGCAGAAGCCGGACATGCTGCTGCTCGACGAACCGACCAACCACCTCGACGCCGAGTCGGTGGAATGGCTGGAGCAGTTCCTGGCGCGTTACACCGGCACCGTGGTGGCCGTCACCCATGATCGCTACTTCCTGGACAACGCCGCCGAGTGGATCCTGGAACTTGACCGCGGCCGCGGCATTCCGTGGAAGGGCAACTACACCCAGTGGTTGGAGCAGAAGGACGAGCGCCTGAAGCAGGAAGACAACCAGGAGAAGGCTCGCCAGAAGGCGATCCAGAAGGAACTGGAGTGGTCGCGCCAGAATGCCAAGGGTGGCCGCACCAAGGGCAAGGCCCGTCTGGCCCGCCTGGAAGAGCTGCAGAGCGTCGACTACCAGAAGCGCAACGAGACCAATGAAATCTTCATCCCGCCGGGCGAGCGCCTGGGCAACTCGGTGATGGAGTTCAAGAACGTCTCCAAGAAGTTCGGCGAGCGCCTGCTGATCGACAACCTGTCGATGATCATCCCGCCGGGCGCCATCGTCGGCATCATCGGCCCGAACGGTGCCGGTAAGTCGACCCTGTTCAAGATGATCACCGGCCAGGAAAAGCCGGATTCGGGCGAGATCGTGGTCGGCCCGACCGTCAAGCTGTCCTACGTCGACCAGAGCCGCGACGCGCTGACCGGCAACCACAACGTGTTCCAGGAAATCGCTGGCGGCCTGGACATCCTCAACATCAACGGTGTCGAGATCCAGTCGCGTGCCTACATCGGCCGCTTCAACTTCAAGGGCCAGGACCAGCAGAAGATGGTCGGCTCGCTGTCCGGTGGTGAGCGTGGCCGCCTGCACATGGCCAAGACCCTGCTGCAGGGTGGCAACGTGCTGCTGCTCGACGAACCGTCCAACGATCTGGACATCGAAACCCTGCGTGCGCTGGAAGATGCGTTGCTGGAGTTCCCGGGCAACACCTTCGTCATTTCGCATGACCGTTGGTTCCTGGATCGCATCGCCACGCACATCATTGCCTTCGAAGGCGACTCGCACGTCGAGTTCTTCCAGGGCAACTACCGCGAGTACGAAGAGGACAAGAAGCGTCGCCTCGGCGACGATGCCGGTCCCAAGCGCCTGCGTTTCAAGGCGCTGAAGTAATACCCGACAGACGGCCGCCCAGTGCGGCCGTCTGCTTTTAGCGACGGCGCTGGACAGCGCGCCATGCGCTTTGAAGCCCCTCTCCCGTTCACGGGAGAGGGGTTGGGGTGAGGGCAAGCTCTGCGCAGGAAATTGGCATCGCTTGTTTTTGTCAAAAAGCTAAAAGAGCTGAAGAGCGGGTGAAGCTCCCCCTCATCCGCCCCTTCGGGGCACCTTCTCCCGCATGCGGGAGAAGGGATAGCAAAGTCCTGCTCGCCCACGCATCACAGGCAAGCGCAGAGCCCCGCTCCGGCCCCCTCTCCAACCCAGCGAGAGGACACAGCCTGCAATCCACGGAATTCCCCCATGTCCCTGCTAGACCGAATCTTCAAACTGCAACAGCACGGCACCAGCGTCCGTACCGAGCTGCTGGCCGGTATCACCACCTTCCTGACGATGTCCTACATCGTCTTCGTCAATCCGGAAATTCTCGGCACCACCGGCATGGATCCGGGCGCGGTGTTCGTGGCGACCTGCCTGGCAGCGGCGATTGGATCGGCGGTAATGGCACTGGCGGCCAACTATCCGGTCGGCATGGCACCTGGCATGGGTTTGAATGCGTTCTTCGCCTTCACCGTGGTGGGTGCTGCCGGCCTGCCCTGGCAGCAGGCGCTGGCGGCGGTGTTCATCTCCGGCATCGTGTTCTGGGTACTGTCGCTCACCGGTATCCGCGCGTGGCTGGTGGCCGGTATTCCCGCCTCGCTGCGCTCGGCGATTGTCGCGGGCATCGGCTTGTTCCTGGCCATCATCGCGTTGCAGAAATCGAACGTGATCGTTGCCAATGAAGACACCATGCTCACGCTCGGGCCGCTCAATACCGCGCCGCCGCTGCTGGCCCTGGCCGGCTTCCTGCTGATCGCCATCCTCGAAGCGCGCAAGGTGCGCGGCGCGATCCTGATCGGCATCCTCGCCGTCACCGGCATTGGCTGGACGATCGGCTCGGTGCAGTACCAGGGCATCGTCTCGCTGCCGCCGAGCCTGGCCCCGACCTTCCTGCAACTGGATCTACCCGGCCTGCTGCACCATGACGGCGGCGCGCCGCTGGCGGTGCTGCTGCAGGTGGTGCTGGTATTCGTGCTGGTGGAAGTCTTCGACGCCACCGGCACGCTGTACGGCGTACTGGGACGTGCGGGGCTGCTGAAACTGGAAGATGGCAAGAAGCGCTTCAGCCGCGCCTTGCTGGCCGACAGCAGCGCGATTGTCGCTGGCTCACTGCTGGGCACCAGCTCCACCACCGCCTTTGCCGAAAGCGCCTCCGGCGTGCAGGTGGGCGGCCGTACCGGGCTGACCGCACTGGTGGTCGCCGCACTGTTCCTGGCAGCGTTGTTGTTCTCGCCGCTGGCGGCAATGGTGCCGTCCTATGCCACCGCACCGGCACTGCTGTTCGTCGCCGGGCTGATGCTGCGCGAGCTGGTCGAAGTGAAGTGGGATGACCTGACCGAATCGGTACCCGCCGCGCTTTGCGCACTGGCGATGCCCTTCACCTACTCCATCGCCAATGGCCTGGCGTTCGGTTTCATCGCCTACGCGGCGTTGAAGGCCGGTACCGGGCGCTGGCGCGAGGTCCACCCGGCGGTGTGGCTGGTGGCCGGGCTGTTCGTGCTGCGGTATGCACTGGAATGATTGCGGTGAACCTGCGCAGCCAACGCAGGCAGGTCAGCCAAGCGCCATGACGACGATGGTTCCCGCGAACACGAGCATTCCGCTGACCACCGAGAACAATCCCAGCGCCAACGCGCTGCGCCACACGGTCGACCATATCGGTCGCGGCTGGAAAAACTGCACCAGCGAAACCACGATGTAGATCATCCCAAGCATGCCGGCCAGCGCCTGGGTCTGCGGCAACCAGCGGTGCAGCACCACCAGCACAGACCAGATGACAAAGGTCTGCACGGTCAGCAACGTGGTTATCACCAGCCACTCGGGATAATTCAGTTTGCTGTAACGGCTGAATACCAGCCAGAACGCCAACGCTTCGACCGGCAGCAAGATCAACGTGAACGCCGCGAAGTTGGACTCTATCCAAGCGCCAACGGCACGCGAAGCAGTCATGAACCGCAGCATCTCCGGCGGCAACACCTGGCCTGCAAGCATGGCTTCGGTGGCACCGCCATCAACGATACTGGTACCGATGAGCAGGCGATTCAGCAGCAGTACCACCGCCGACATCATCGTGATCAGCAGCAGCGGTTTGACCTGGTTACCACGCTTGCCGTTGATGTAATCCCGCAGCAAGGGCCCTGGCCTGCCCATCAGTTGCTTGAGCGAATACAGGATGCCGCGGTCCATGTGCAGCACGCTGTGCTCAAGCTCATGGCCCAGGAAATGCCAGTCGATGCGGTGCGCCGGGGTCGGCTGCCCGCAGCCCGGGCAGAACTTCTGGTCCGCGCCGCCAGCGGCGCGATCACAGTTGATGCAACTGGTGTTGACGTGCATCCCCATGCACTGCCCCCTTGATGACAAGACGGCATTCTAGAACGAGGCGGAGAATCTCCGCCATCTCTTGAAAACCCACATACAACGACGAAACCCGGCGGCGCGCCAGACCGGGCCGCTGGCGACCGTCAACACCAGCGAAGATTGGCAGAACCCCGCCCAAGTTGTGCCTCAATTGTATTGGATCGTGAACGTAGCCTCGCCGTTGGCCTTGCCGGGTGTCACCCTGCCCGCCCGGGTCTGGATATAACGGGCTCGCAAAGGCAGGCTCATGGTGCTGGTACCGACTACGCTGGCGCCAAGTTCAATGGTTTCAGCGAACCGCACCGCCTTTTCGACAGTCCCATTGCGCTGCACCAGCTCGATGCCGATACCGCCGGCCGCGTTCGCAACCGCAGTCAGTGGCAATACGCCTGGCAGATTGGAACTGTCCTGCAGTGCATCCAGGCGAATCCCAATCCGGCTCTGATACTCGGCGACATTGCTGCCTTGGCAATCCAACCGGATATCGAAATCACGATTGATCGCATGCGTGCCCACTCCGCTGAACGTGCTGGCAGGCACCGATCCAAACTCGACCACGATGTTACGACTACCGGCCTGCACCGAGCAGGTTGGATTGACCACGGTAGTACCCGAACCACGGAAGGTAGAAACAAGGAGCGGCTTGATCGGGCCATCACCATCAAAATAATACGTGGTGAACCTGCCACTAGGGGCAATCAACCCCGAGCCGGTGACGGCCGCGGTCTTGACCAACTCCACCCGGAAGGTACCGCCAATCAGACTGACCGCACCGCCCGTATTCAGCGCCAAGGTATGCGGATAGAAGGTTTGAATGGAGCCGGAATCGCGATAGACACGAATGCCGATGCCAGCCACATCGGTCGCATGCACGTTGCTGAAACCCGCCAACAATGTCTGCTGCGCGGAGTTGACGTAACGGCCATTGGCACTGCCCATACCGGTGCATTGCGCGATCCGATCACGCTGATTGATGTTCACCACCAGCGCCTTGATCAGCCCCCCCACCGGCAGACTCGGCAGAACCACAACCTGTCCCATGTCCATCTGTACGTCCTGGGGCGCGAAGGCGCCTGCGTTCAACGTACACATGGCGTGCGCCGCAGGTGCCAGCGAAGCCACCACAAAACCAGACAATGCTGCCCGCAACGCGCGGGAAAGCTCGTGGATTGATGACATATTGCCTCCATCGTCATGAAAGCCGGCCATAAGGCAGCTACAGACCAGCGGTTGATAAGCGATGCCGCAACGTCAACGGCGACTGCCACCTGGCGCAATACGCAAGCGAGCAGTCGGTTCCTCAATTTTGTACAGGCCTGCGCCGTCCCCGCTGTACATGCAGCGCGGCCGAACATGCTCACAGGTATTTCGTACGTACGCAGGCTGAAATTGAATGCAGTACGATCCGACGCGTGACGTCAGCTGAAGTTGAAGATCACGTCAAAATCACGGAACCGATAACTGCTACAACGGATGCTTTGTCGCCCCACATCGCAGCAGCACCTGCTGATTTTCTGGCAGGAAAGTTGGTGATTCAGTTCAGACAGCCGGCACCTTGATCGGCATAACCAAGCACATAGGCAAGCACCTCCGTTTGCAAGTTTGATCGCACGCAATCAGGCGTGTCGACTACATCGTTGATGTCGGGTTCAACGCACGACATCACGCCTACCAAAGCCGGCCATGCACGCGAGTGCTACAGCACCAGCCGGGTTCACTCTGGGCAGACAGGCCGACCAGTACAAGGCGAGTACAACGCGACAATACACGCACTCGCGGCAGAACGCGGGGCTACCTGAGCCACGCTCACCTACACTTTCCCCGTGGCGGGCGACCGTGCACCCGGCTACGGGGTGCAATCGTCCCGACATACCAATTCAAGACCCGCCGAACGGTGATAGCACTCCAACAACTCAGTTGTACTGGATAACGAACGTCGCCATTCCTCCAGCCCGCCCTGGACCTACTGGCCCCGTCTTGGTCTGGATGTAGCGGGCGCGCAACGGCAAAACCAGCGCCCCAGCGTTCATGGCTCCCGTGGCAAGCACGATGTTCTCACCGAAACGCAGCGACTGTTCACCTACTGCGCCACGTCGAACCATCTGTATGGCTATGCCCGAAGCCGCATCGGCAGAAGCGGTCAACGGCAATACTCCCGGCAAATTCGAAGCATCCTGCTGAGCATCGACATGGATGCCGACAGTGGAGCCGACCGCACTGGAGCTCTGGCAATCAAGCTCTATGACGAAGTCGCGATTCGCAGCTACTGTACCCATACCGGAGAAAACGCTGGCGGGGACGGAACCAAAATTCACAGCGATATTCTGACTACCTGCACTGGGCTTACAGGTAGCGGGCTTGATGTTTCCCCCGCCACCACTGATGCTCAGAGAAATTATCGGCCTATCAATATGATAAACATGCTGTCCTGCAAACAACCCATTCGGCGCGACAGGTCCACTGCCAACACTTGCATTGGTCTTTATCAACTCCACAACCACGTTGGAACTTGGGATTCCGAGTGATTGAAAAGGTGAATAGGTCACATCGGCAGGATAGAACAGCGTGCTTTGCCCTCCCCCGCCAACAATGACTGTTTGTCGTATCCGCATGCCGATGCCAGGAACTGCGGTCATGAAGACAGACGTAAAACCGGGCACCATACCTGACGGCCAAAACGCATAGAACACCAATCGTGATGATAGCTGCGTAACTGCATCACAGAGGAGCGTGTTCGAACTCTTCGCAGTGACCGGGTATGCGCGCGTAAGAATCACCCCACCGACTGGCAGATTCGATGGAACACTTATCTCGCCAAGGTTGATGTCGATATTCTGGGGAAAAAAGCTTACAAGCGGATTCACCCGACAAGCCGCCGATGCACGCTGAGCACATAGCAGCGACAGCGCTGCGAGCATGGTTGCAGCGAGCATCCGCATCGATCGATCGATCACTGACATACAGTCTCCACTGAAGTCATTCCAGACTGCTCTTCACCCTGTCCAGCAGCCACCTGGTAGTCAAAAACGCATCGCTGTGACGCTTGCGCTCCCCATTCAATCTGCAGCCTGCCGCTATCGTTCTCGCTACGGACATAGAGACGCCCGCCTTGCCCAACCAAGCCAACCAGCTGCCCCTGATCATCCTTGACGGAAGCACCCAGCGGTAGCAATTTCCCCGCCGCGCCTCTCACGCTGATCAACAACGCCCGACCACTACGCGTCTGGAATCGCAGCAGACTGATAGCACCGGCGTAAGGCGCAACCGACTGGCTACTGGAATCCAATTCGACACTGCGCGACATGTCGCCGGGATCAAGGGTGATGGCATTGAGCCGATAGGGCGACACATACGGCACCACTGCATAACCGCGGCGATCCACACGCAGACCCAGCGCATTGGTCACCTGTGCATCGGCCGCTCCCGGAGCGTGCACCAACACCATGGTGTCGCCGCGATACGGGGCAAAGGTAACCCCACCACCATGCATCACCACATTGCCACTGGCACTCAGCGACAGCTGGCGGAAGTCATCCGAGTAGCCATACGCGCCATTGAGTGTTGTGTAGCGGCCACGATAGCCCGCCGTGGCCATGACGCTGGTGCTGCCGCTCCGGCTGTCCGCCAACGTCAGCCCATAGTCGAAATTGTAGTCAGCACCGGCCGAGCCGCTGATACCAATGCGGCTATTGTCATAGCCACCCGCCTGGTTGCGTGCACTACCATCCCGCATGCCAATATCCGCATTCAGCGACATCGAACGGCTACGCCTACCCAGCGGCATGCTCATGCTCAACAAGTACTGGGTATCACGCACCGCAGGCAACCCTGTCTCGGTACGTATTGCCGAGAAGCCGAGGTTTACCGCGCGCCAGGCATTGTTGTAGCCAACCTGGTACTGCACATTGTTGCCGGGGATGTCGTAGAAATCGCGTACCGACCCGGTGATGTACAGTGCCCCCCAACCTTTTGCCAAGGGCTGATTGAGGGTCAACTGGAACTGGCTGCGCTGCCGCCCAAACCGCTGCGCGTCGAATCCACGCGATATCGCATCACGGTGATTCATCGCATCCTGCAGACTGTAGTAGCCGCGGGTGGAGTACCGATATGCCGCCAGGGTGACATTGGTGCCTAACTGACCAATCAAGTTGCTGTAACTCAAGCGCATGCTTGAGCCGACCGCATCCTGACCATTCTGAAAGCGCGACCGTGCGTGCGTCATATCAAACGACAGCGCGCCTATCGGTGTCGCTAAACCGGCGCCGTACAGCAATGCACCGTAGTTATCGCTGAATAGGCCGCCGCCGTAGAGCGTCAGGCGATTGCCGATACCGCGCTGATAGGTTCCCTGCACCAACCAGGGCTCATCCAGTAGATTTTCATTGCTCACTTGGCCAACCGTGAACGCATAGCGCGACATCCCTGGCCGCAGCATCTGTGCGACCGCGCCGAACGGAACCTTGAACGAACGGGTGCGGCCATCGGCCTCGATCACACTGACTTCCAGATCACCACCGTAACCAGTGGGATATAGATCTTCGATGATGAAGCTTCCCGGCGATACCGTGCTGGAATAGATCAATTGCTGGTTCTGTCGGATCTCCACACGCGCGTTTGTCTCAGCGATGCCGCGTACAACCGGCGCGTAGCCACGCAGCGAATCGGGCAACATGCGATCGTCAGTCACCAGACTGATACCACGGTAACCAACCGAGTCGAACAACTCGCCGCTGGTGTATGCCTCACCGATGGTGAGCTCGCCACCCACACCAGCGATTCCACGCTGCGCATAGGTAGCGATGCGCTGGTAGTCGCTGCCACGACCTTCGTTCCAGGTCAGATTGGAGTCCTGCCGCAGTTGCCAGCCGCCGAGGTTGAGCCCCATGTTCAGACCAAGATAGGCACTGCGATTGCGCGACCCAAACGCACCGCGTGTCCGCCCATCCAGCATGTTGAAGCTGTAGCCAACAAAGCCTGCGTTGATCCCACGGTCCCACAACGCAGGATTGACGTAACCGCGCGCCTCATGACGCAGATTGACCTGCGGAATACTCAGGTCGTAGCGCAGAGTTCCACTGTCATAGGTACCGAAAGCATTGACCATGCGCTCCTGTATCTGCGTACATGCCGGTTCAGGACCGTGGTTGGCATCAGCTACCGGCAGGTGCTCGGTATCCACACCAAGCTCTTCAAGCAAGGCCATGTCCAGGCATGCGCCGACATCGCCTCTTTCATTGGCGCGGAACGGTAGATCCCGCCGCCCCTTCCACGTGCCATTTACGTAGATGTCGACGCGATAGTCGCCCGCCACCATCGGATTTCCGTTGGAGAAAGCGGACAGATCGACCTTGGTGCCCGATCCCGAGAGAAAGTTCGAGTCAAACTGGGCCAGCTCAGGCGCCGCAGGCCTGGCGGAAGCACCGTTTTTCAGCAGCGCCTGTTCGCCAAGATTTGCACTGGGTTCCGGCGATGCTGCCGGTGCTGCCAGGGCACCCGATGGCGCAACCATCCAGGCAACAAGCACAGACATTGACAGCCGCGCACAGCCCTCCAGTGCCGTAGCACCCAGACATCTCCGAATTGACGATGACAACCCACTCTCAATCACGCCGATATCCCTTCCGAACGATTGCGACAATCCGCTTCATCAATCACCGAGCGCTCCCTCAGTCGCCAGCCTCCAAGCTGGCAACGTTTTCCACTCTTCCACCGTAATCATTGATGGTGATGAAGCGCACTTGCGTAAGCGCACCAGGCGCATCCATCACCAGTTGTTGATTCGGGCCGACCATCGTTCCCTTGTCCTCAACGACCTTGCTTGCACCCGCCGCAACGGCGTGTACCTCGGCCAAGGTCACGTGATAGGGCGTCGGGTTATCAATCCGCAGCTTCCCATCCGCACGGCTCCAGCGCAGCTTGCCCGGTGCGTCATTCGCACTCTCAGGAAGGCCCTTCGGCCGGTAGAACAATTTGACCCGTGACCGGAACGCAACCTGCAGATAGTTCTGTTCTTCACCATCAGCTTGGGGCGACGGTGCGACATCCAGCACGTTGAGCCAGAACAGGGATTCGCGATCCGCTGGTAAGGCAGCGCCGGTAAATATCACGCGCAGCGCCTGGCTCCGCCCTGGTTCAACACGCGCGATCGGAGGCGTCAACAGAAAGGGAGCATCGCTGTTCTCTGCAGTCTGATCCGGGTTGCCGCTATCAATCCAAGCCTGCACCAGCGAGGGGGACTCGCCAACGTTATTCACCTGCACGGTTACTTCGCGCGACTGCGCCGGATAGATCACCCGCGTTCCGCTGATCACCACACCGGCCATCGCCTGCTGCCCACATGCAAGCGCAAGCGCTGTCATCAACAGCGCCCTGGGAAAGATGGATTTCATCACTGCCACTGCACCTGTTCGCGCAACTACCTCCCCCAACCGACAAGGCGTCGGCCGGGGGCCCACACAACTGCAGTCAGTTGTAGATGATCGTGTACTTCACGCTACTGGTGACCTCACCCGGTGCAGCAGCACCCTGGGCGTAGTATTCGACGGCGTAGTTCAAGGCTGCCGACCCATCTGCTGCAACGGTCACCCATTGCGAGTTGTCCTGTGCCTGACTCGCGCCCATAGCTCTCACCGGCAGTGCGAGGTTGGTGTCCCCCAACAGCTGCAGCTGCACCAGCGTTGCCGCGTTGGCGGTGGCCGTGTTGTTCAAACGACCGCTGCTGGCATCAACGGTGGCACCCGGTTCAAAGTAAGTTGCCACGTTGCCTGCACTGCACTGCGTCAGATTGATCGAGAACGGGGTGCGGCCAGCAACCTGCCCACTGGCAGCCAATGCATTGGCACCAACGGTCGGCAGCGTTACGGTGAAGTCCTTGCCCTGTGGGCTGGAAATGGTGCAAGTCTTGCTGGTGACCTCACCATTGAAGGTGATGGTGCCGTCGGCTGCGCTCGCGCCGAGCGGCGCGGCGGCCAATACGAGTACTGCGATGATGTTGACGTTGCGCATTGCGATTACCTTGCCCTGATGGAATGGAAGTGGGTACGGGGCAAGCAAGGAATTCAACGAAGCAACACTCGGTCCTTGACTCGCTTCCCGATCAGAACTCGACAACTGCTGTTCGAGAACTGGACGAAAAGTTATCAGGAACAAATGTGACGCTCTCCACATAAATTGCCAATTGGCCATTCCAATCAAGCCACCGACAGCCTATGGCAGTGCATCGCCGACGGAAGTAAACAGATACGGGCCGGTGTAATCAAAACAGATACCGCACAGTCAATCATCTGCAAAACCGCCGTGTACTGATTCCGCAGCGATTTGATCCTGATCACCCAACGTGCGTGATCTACACGGGCAGAACGTGATGTTGCCTCTTCTAAGCTGGCTCGCTCAGGCGCCTACTGAAGCCCCCAAACGAGGAGCGCTGCCATGATTCGTTCTCTCTTTGCAGGCGTTGCATTGCTCTCGAGCGCCGCCTTGGCGCAGGCCGACGGCGGTACCATCAGCTTCAGCGGTCGCATCACGAGTTCTGCATGCGCGGCCGGGTTTTTCGAAGCGGACCAGCAACTACGATTGGATGATTGCTCGCGTGCGGTGCAGGGCGCCACGGTCAGCGTGATTTCCCTGGACACCGGCGCTACCATTGTCTTGCACACCGCCAACCGCGTCCTGGAACAGGACGTTTTGATACCACCCGCACAAACCGAGGTCAGGCAGTTCTCGCAGCACTACGACCTCGCAACCACACAGCATCCACTCAACGGCAGCTATCTGGTCGCGATCAACTACCTGTAAGGTCTCTGCCCTTCCGCCCATCTGCGCGGCCGCACAGGAGCCGTGCAGATGGCAACCGCTCAAGCATTGCTGAACCGCCCACTCGCTTCATCCACACATGCTCCACAACGGCGGCACGCTCTGGGATCATGTGCAGGTCTCTGTTTACGGTGACTGCGCCCCCATGACCGCTGCCCCGCCCGCTACCGCCGTCTCGCACAACCGCCGCCGCCTGTTGCAAGCTGCCTTGCTGGCCCCCGCCTTGGCGGCGCTGGCTGGGCTGCCTGGCTGCTCGCTACCGGAACAAGTGGATGGCACCTTCCTGCAGCCCTGGCGCGACCACCAGAACTGGACCGCGGCGGACTGGCAGCGCTCGCTGAAGCTCGCCCAACGCGCCGGCTGCCGCCAGTTGGTTGTGCAGTGGGGCGGCATCCTCGGCGGCCCGGAAGGCGATTGGCAACTGTCCGGCACCAGCATGGCGATGCTGTTCAATGCCGCCGATCACGCGGGGATCAACGTGCGTATCGGCCTACCGTTCGAGCAACGCTGGTGGCAGGCGATCGGTGGCGATGAAGTACAGCTGCGCGACTTCTTCGCCGCCAGCCTGCAGCGCGCCCGCGCTTGGCTGGGGCAGAGCAGCCTGAGCCAACAGCGGCGCTTCGCCGGCTGGTACCTGCCCTACGAGCTGGAGCAATACCACTGGGCCGAACCTGCGCGTCTGCAGTTGTTGGTTGGCTGGCTGCACGACCTGCAGCAGGCGGCCAGCGCGCGTGGTGGCGACTGCGCCATCTCCACGTACTTCAGCCGCTTGCCGACCGAGGGGACACTGGTCGCTCTGTGGCAGCAGGTGCTCGCTGGCACCAGCCTGCGTCCGATGGTGCAGGACGGCATTGGTGTGGCCGGCCAGGACAACCATCACGCGCTGGCGCCGCTGCTGGCCTTGTTCAAGCAACGCGGCGTGGCCTTCGATGTCATCGTCGAACTGTTCCGCCAGCTGCCGTCGCCAGCAGGCGACGGCAGCCAGTTCCACGCTGAGAGCGCCGACTTCGCCCGCGTACAGCAGCAACTGGACTGGGCCCGCGCCAGCGGTGCCGGCAATGTGCTGGTGTATGCACTGGAGCCCTGGCTCTCACAGGACACACCCCAGGCCAAAGCGCTGCGGCGCGCCTGGGGTTTATAGCGCTGCCAGAGCGCACAGCAAGAGAAGTCAGGCGGCTTCGATCAGTTCCAGCAGATGCCCGTTGCGCAGGAAAAGGAAAACGATGCGGCGGCCGCCGAATGCAACTGCTGCGGCCGGCTCAGCGGTGCGGCGTGCGCCCGCATCTTCCAGTGCATCCAAGGCCACATCGAAATCCTTCACCTCGAACGCCTGGTGATACATACGTGTGCGTCGGCTGAGCACACCCTGCACCGGCGAGTCGGGCGAGGTTGGCACCAGCAGTTCCAGGCGCGGCCCCGGCCCGACCAGGAAGCGTCCCTTCACCCGCTGTACCGGATCCTCGAATTCCTCACCTTCCTGATGGTAGCCAAGCTGCTCCCACACCATCTGCTCCAGTGGGAAATCCTTGCAGGCAATGCCAATGTGATGAAATGTGCAACCAAGTTTTTCCAGCATTGCGGGTCACCTGCGACAGGAAAGGGAAAACAACCGGACCGATTGCCGGATTCAGAACTGGAAGTAGAGGAAGCGAGCGGTCTTGTCCAGGTTCAACATCGCATAGGCGAGCACCAGCAAGGTCAGCACCAGCCAAGCCAGATTCGGCCGCCAACGCATCCATGCACGCGGTGCCGGCGCCGATCCTTCCAGCGCGGGCGAATAGGCCCCCATGATCTGGTTGGAGTTCGGTGCAAGCCACACGATCGCCAGCAGCGCCGCAATCATCAGGCCCGGGGCCCAACGCTCGAACAGCATGCGTAGCAGATCACCGCTGCTCCAGTCCGGATTGCCGGCAAACATTGCCTGCAGCGGGAACAGCACAGACGTCACCGACTCCATGCCATGCAGGCCGGTCATGCCCGCCAGGATGCGGAACGCATCCGCGGTGCTGTTCGCGCGGAAGAACAACAACGCCACCACGACACACAGGAAGGTGAGCAGTACATAGCCGGCACGATGCCAGCCGCGTGCAACCGTGCCAAGCGGAGCCGGACCGAACTGGCGCCAGGCATGATTGATCGCCAGGTAGCTGCCATGCAGCAGGCCGAAGATCAGGAACTGCAGCCCGGCACCGTGCCAGACGCCGGCCAGCCCCATCGTCAGCACCGTCGGGAACACCACCATGCTGGCGAAACCACGCAGCGTTGCAGTGGCTTTGCGCCCCACTGGCAGCCCCTTCTGCGCCCTTGCGCGGGTGATCGCCAAGGCAACCGGATTGTACAGGTAGGCGGTGAGATAGCGCGTCAGCGTCATGTGGAAACGCGTCCAGAACTCGATGATGCCTGTCGATTTGTATGGCGAGTTGAAGTTCATCGGGAAGCGGATGCCAAACATCTTGGCCAGGCCCATCGCCATGTCCGAGTAACCGGAGAAATCGAAGTACAGCTGCAGCGCATACGCCAGCGCGGCACTCCACGCGCCCAACAGCTGCAGTTCACCCGGCGCCGAGAATCCCGCCTCGGCCCATGGTGCGATGTTGTCGGCCAGCAATACCTTCTTGGCCAGGCCAATCACGAACAGTGCGCCGCCCACGCTCAGGTTCTCCGCCTTGAAGCGATAGTTCGCACGGTCGGCGAACTGCGGCATCATTTCCTTGTGATGCAGGATCGGCCCGGCGATCAGGTGCGGGAAGAAGGTCACGAACAGCACGTAGGATGAAAAACTCCGCTCGCGCACCACGCCAGCACGGCAGTCGAGCAGGAAGCCCATCTGGGTGAAGGTGAAGAACGAGATGCCCAGCGGCAGGATGATGTCGCTGGTGCTGTGCGCGACAAGACCCCAACCATCCAGCACGCCCAGCAGCGCTGCAAAGTACTTGTAGTAGAACAGCACGCCCAGATTGGCCGCGATACCCAAACCCAGAACCCACAACTGCAGCTTCGGCCTGTCCTCGGTGGACAGGATCACCAGACTGAGCAGGTAGTTGAATACGATCGACGCCATCAACAGCACGACGAAGGTTGGGTTCCACCAGCCGTAGAACACCAGTGATGCAAGGCTCAGCCATATCGCTGCCAGGCTGGGACGAATGCCACCAAGAAGGTAGTAGCCGCCCAGGGCGATGGGAAGAAACAGCAGCAGGAACGGGAGTGAATTGAACAGCATGGCTTCGCTTCGTTGAGGCCGGGCTTGTGGCCCGGCCGGGTTGGATCAACCGCCTTTCTGCTTCTGGATCAGCGCGATGAGCTCACCTACGTTGCGCAGCCCTTCTACTTCCGAAGCCTTGAAGCGCACGCCGAAACGCATCTCGGTGGCGACCATGATGTTGACGTTGCTCAGCGAATCCCAGGCGGGGAAGTCGGCTGCGCTGGAGGCCTCGGTGATCACCACCGATTCATCGTCGAAAACATCACGCAGGGTTTCCTGGAGGATGGCGAGAATTTCCGCGTTGTTCATTGCTTGCTCCTGATCTGCATGGGGACATCCCCTGGTTTGAATTCTTCAAGCTCCAGCACCCAATCACTGCCGGATTCATCCTGCGAGCGAAGTGAGAAGCCCAGCTTTTCGTAATGTGCGGCGACCATGCCGTTCTTGGCCGTCGCCCGGAACTGCCCGACCAGGCGCTTGGCACCGGCCTTGCGCGCTTGTTCGACGAGTACCTGCAAGGCAGCCTGCTCGACCCCACGGCCCAGCACCCGGCAGCTCATCAGCCATGTATCGATGATCCACTCCGCGTCCGCCTCCCGGCTTGGCAGTGCGACGATGATCGAGATGATGCCGTTGTCACCAAATGTATCGGACAGGCGCAAGCTCAACAGCACCGCCCCTGGCGTTGCCATCAACTGCTCGACCTCCGCATCGCCGTAGCGGCGGGTGGTGAGGTTGAACTGGTTGGTCTTGTTGATCAGCTGGACAATGCGGGCTTGATCGGTGGCGTTGAAGGGCGCCCATTCCAGCACCATCGTCAGACTGGCCAGGTAACCGGCCAGGTCACCCTGGCTGCCCCGCAGCAGCTCACGCTGCTGGTTGGCCTGGTACTGGCTGGCGCGCTCACGGTCTTCGGCGGTCAGCGCCAGCGATTCGAAATAACCAGAACCGGCGACACATTCGACATACAGCGCCGGGTCCTCGGGCAGCTCGGGAACACGCACCATCGGCAACTCGCGACGGACCAGGTTGCGCTCGAACGGGTTGTCGTCGGCGAACACCAATGCATCCACACCGATATTCAACTGCTGCGCGATCGAACGCAGGTTGCTGGCCTTGTCGTCCCAGTTGGCGACAAAACAGGCGATGTCCTCGGTACGCAGCACCATCTCCGGGTGTGACTGGAAGGGCAGGCGGGCGTTGCTGTCGTCATTCTTGGAACAGACTGCCAGGATGATGCCGCGCCGCGACAGCTCAAGGGCGTAGCGCTGGAACGCGATGAAAGCCTCGCCCTCCGCGCTGCCCTGGCCGAGCACGATGCGCTCCAGCCCATCGTCACCAATGACGCCGCCCCACAAGGTGTTGTCCAGATCCAGCACCAGGCATTTGCCGGTTGCGCCGCGTCGCGCCGCAATCAGGCGCGCAACCAGTTCACCGAACATCGGCGCTGCAGCCGGAGAGACGTACTGCTTGGCACGCAGCCACAGGCGAGTGTCATGCCACTCACCCAGGCCATCGCGCTGGCAGGCGTCATCCAGTGCAAGGATGTCCACGCCCTCTTCGTCTGCGGCAACGCGCAGTGCAGCGTTGATCTGCCGCAGCATCGCGTTGCTTACGCCGCTGAAGCGGTGCTCGTTGTTGCCCATCAACGCCGGGAATACCGGCATCAGGCTGGGCTGGATGACCTGCGCGGCAAATGCCTCGCGTGCCAGCTTCCAGACGCCGCGCAGCTGCGCGACCACCGCGGCGATCCGCTCATCGGCCTCCTGCTGGGTCAACAGCGCCACGCCCTGCCCGAGCAGGTGCCACGGGTCCATCGCACACACCACCACCTGCGGCGCGAACGAATGCAGCCCCGAGCCCGGGGTCAACAACTCCTGGTAGTACTGCGCGTAATCCGGAAAGTAGATCTCGGCCTGCATGCCCCAGCGCATCGCTGCAATGCGCAGCCCCGGTGCAAGGTGTTCCAGGGTGGACGCACCGAGTACCGCCACGCGCACGCGGGCGCTGTCCGCCACCTGCAGCTTTCCATCCTGCAACGCACCCACCAGGCGCTTGTCCAGCTTGGCTACCTGGAGGAAATCCAGTGACTCGTTGGCCAGCCCAACCAGCTGGTCCCAACGAACCTCGTCACCACGCGTGACAACATCCAGACGTTTTACCCAATCGGTCGATTTCGGCAACCAGTTCATTGCGGGCATTTCAGTGTCCTTGTGAAGCGTTGGCAGCGCTTGGCATGCCAACCGTCTCGCGTTCCAGCGCTGACAGCGGCTGCAACAGCGACATTTCCGAGAGCTCCCACACCACCAGCTGCAGGCCTTCCGGCAAGGGAGTCTTCAGCACGTCCAGCACCGCGTCGGCGAACTTTCCGCCATCGCGGCTCTGGTTGAGGATGGGTTCGTGCAGATGCCGGCCGAGCTGCTCAGCGAAATTGCTGCGGCGGGAATTGGAACTGCCTGCCAGTAGCACGCGCGCCGTCGGGCCGTCATCCAGCAGGCCACCGCTTGCGACCATTTCAATCGTCTGCGGCGCCTCCTTGTCCAACGCCGGGCGCCAACCGTCGGGCGCGTGTTCCAAGCCTGCCAGCACGATCAGATCCCCCATGCGTGGCTGTTCGCTGGCAGCTTCGGAGATGGTGTACTGCTGCGTCCCCTCACCCCCCAGCAGCGCCTTGGCCGCATCGGCCACTGCGCGCGCGGCGCGCTCAGCCCCTGCCTGGTCCAAGTGCACGTCAGTGCGGTAATACGGAAGCTGCAACGTCTCCTCGGCCAGCGTCGCGCGCAGATCGACATGCGCGACGGCAGCGTCATCGAGCGCCTGTACGAAGCCCTGCAGCTGCATCTGGCTCGGCGCGGGACGCGACAGTCCACACAACTGCTGGGTGGCAATGCGTGACTTGTCCGGCACGGTCACCACCAGCAGCTGCACGCCGCGCTCGCGCAGTGCAGAGGCAACCTTGTGCATTACCTGTACGCGCACCGCCTGGGCCTGCGCCAGATCGGTGCCGGCCGGCGAACGCAGGCCGTCGGCGTAGAACAGCCAGCCCGGACAACCCTGCAACACCTGCGGGCCAAGCTGCCCAAGCATGCGATAGCGCCACGCGGCATCGGCCGTTTCCAATGGCTCCTTGAACGGCAGCTGCAGACCTTCCTCCACGCCTCGCGCGGCCTTCCCCACCCATGCGCTGCTGGCGGTGAACGCCGGCACTGCGTCCTTTCCCTTCAGCTGCACGGCCGCGTAGGCCATGCCCACAGCCATCAATGCCAACCACACGGCAGCGACGCGGCGATGAGCCGGGCGCTGCTGTGCGTCTACCGCCTGTTCCTGCGCTGGCTGACCGCTCATTTGGCCAGCGCCGCCTGCACCCGGTTGCGCCAGGCTGCCGGTGCAAGCAGCGCGGAGGCATCCCACTGCCCGGCCACATCCGGGCCGAACAGCAGCTGCGACTCATTGAGCTGCCACACCACCACGTCCGGCTTGTGCTGTGCGAACGCATCGGACTCCAGATACTCCAGCAACACCGACCACGGCCCGAAGTTGCCGTACTTCCAGGTCAGGCCAACCGGCCGGTCCAACTTGTTGGACAGCATCTGCGGGAAGCCCAGATAGGGCTGCACAGCACTGTTGCCAATGACCTGCACAACCGGCACGTCATCATCCAGCAGCCCGCCCTGGTCGGCCAGCTTGCGCACGGTGTAGATCTCCTGACCTACGGTCTTGCGCTGCGCGGCGGTCATCAGCTCGGTGAAGTCACTGAACCGCCGCTCCTTGATCCAATCCCCCAGCGGCTTGCCGCTACCGGCCTCGCCGGAAAGCGTCCAATGCTGCTGGACCACGCCTGCGGTGGCCTGCGCTGCAGCTTCCGCGCTCCAGGCCGTCCAGTGCGAATCCTTGCGGAAGAAGGCGCCCTGCCCACTCTGCTCGACGGCAGTCAACGCCGGCATCAGGTCGACGCTGACGATGCCCGCGGCTTTCAGCTGCTCCTGGGCGGCGGCATAGCGCGGCTGTGCAGCGGCACTGATCGCGCTGCCTTCAGGCAGGTTGCCCTGGCCGAAGCGTGCCTTCAGCGGCACCACAACCACCACCAGGCCAATCCCCTTGGCCTTGAGCAGGTCATTGGCATCGCGCATCAGCGCGATGTTCTCGCGCATTGCCGCGGTGCCGGCCTGGCTCATGTCATCACCGGCATAGAACAGCCAGTTGTCCTTGCCCACCAGCACCGCCTGCGCGGAGGCCGGAGCGGCCACGCTGGTCGCCAGCAGCGTCACCATCAGTGCGCTGGCCAGTCGTGGCAGGAATCGAATCGTGTTCGGCATTGAATCTTCTTCCTGTGAATTACGATCGTCTGCGTAGAGCGACATGCTCAACGTGCACGATAGGGTTCTGTGCGTGCAGCCTGCCCCTTGAGCACCGGCGCGTTGGCAGTACCGGTGACGAACAGGCTGTAACGGTCACCGGCCTTCAGCGCGGGCAGCTGCAGCGGCGCGGAGGCACGTGCACCACACTTGGCCAGCAGCGTCGCCTGCACCGGATTGATCGCGCGCGTACCGCGGCTTGCCTCGGCGACCGATGCCAACACCACGTCACCAGAGCTGAGCTCCAGCCGGGCATTGCAGCCAGGCACCAGGTTGTAGAGCGCAAGCTCGGCCTTCAAACCGGTACTGCCGGTGGCCTGCTGGTCCTGCACGACCCGCACTCCGGCACCGGCGCCCACCAGCAAGGTCACAAAGCCACTGGCCGGTGCTGGCGTCGCCACCTGCAGCGGCTTGCCATTGACGCGCACGCGGAACGGCTGGCCGCCAGGCTGGACGTAGTAATCGGTTGCAAGCTTGCCAGCGGCCGAAACCTGCTCGCCGCGCCCCTCACCCACCTGCACGCTGAGCGGTGCGGCCTGGGTGTTGGCAACGCGTACATAGATCGAACCCTCCGGCGGCAACGCGTACAGCCGCGCCACATCGCGCGCGGCAGAGCCTGCCGGTGACGCGGCGACCTGCAGCGGTACAAGAACCATGGCCATCCAGATCGAGCAGCGGACGGCGTAATGGATCACGCCTTTGAAAACGGGCATGCGTTACTCCTGGATCAATAAGAGAAATAGAGACCGGCAAACATGCCCTTGGAACGGTCGTCCCCGGCCACGCGCAGGCGGTACTGCAGGTTCAGTTCGACAAAAGAGCGCTCGGCATGGTGACTGTCACCGCGGAACCAGTAGCGCGCCAGCACCCCAGGCCCGATTCCCAACGTGCCTTCGCGCGCCAGCAGGTTGTCGTAACCACCGGTCAACCCCGCATAAGGCACCAGCACCAACCGCGGGCTGGCCTGGTCCATGCGGAACGCGCGGCCGTAGCGCACATCCAGCGTACCCAGCGTCTGCGGGTGCTCGGTGAAGCGGTCAGCTTCGGCATACACCTGCCAGTAGTTCCAATTGCTGACGTCCTGGCGCAGGCCACCACCACGTCCTTCGGACCAAGCAGCACGCAGCAGCCAGTCATTGCGGCTGTTGTCACCGGCACGCAGGAAGCGCTCCACCGCGACGACGACATTCTGCGTGCGGAACGGCTTCCAACGCGCACCCAGCACCGCCTGGTTGGTCGACATGCCAGTCGCGCCACCGGTGCCGTCGTACAGGGCCTGGCCCATCCGTGCATACAGCTCGACGCGACCGCCGTTGCGATTGCCAATCACTGGCGGACGCCAGAACACCTCCTGGCTGGCCTGCAGGGTCTTGCGCGCAGAAAGCGAGGGGGCAAACGCTGGGTTCATCACCCCGACCGTGCCGTAGCCCAGTGCCGCGTTGAAACCCCACTGCCGCTCCAGGTCGGAGATCGCCTCGGTCAGGTTGCGGCGGACCTTTGGATCCTGGCTCAGCTGGCCCGCGTCGATAGCGTCCACGCCCTTGCTGAACCACGCTGCCGCCCAGTCATTGCGATAGGCACGCTGCGCGGCATAACCGGCGCCGAGCAGCTGGTCGGCAGGCAGCACCTGTGTGCGCAGCGGCTGCAGTTGCGTGCGGGCAGCCGCCTGTTGGCCGCTCATCGCCAATGCATCGGCATGCAACACGCGGTAGGCGATGTTGTCCGGCTCAGCTTCCGAAGCGGTGCCCACTGCCGCCGCAGCCTCACGATACCGGCCGGATGCATAGGCCTTGTAGGCTTGGTCAGCTGCGATGTAGGCAGGGCTGCCCACCGCCCCGCTGCCGCCAAGGGCAACACTGCAGATCATCTGCTCACCCTCGCCAGTGCAGAAGACCTGTGGCGCCGGCACGCGGTCCGGCGCGCTGCGGATCTCGCCCGCCATGCGTTTGAGCGCGGCCATCTGATCTTCAGGCAACCAATCCTGGGCCAACGCCAGCTCCAGGTCGGCGTCGGCAGCAGCCTTGTCGCCGCCGCGCGCGGCGGCGTAGGCGCGCATCGACAAGGCCTGCACATCCAACTCGTCCTGATCCAGCGCCGCAGACGCCGCCTGCCGCGCTTCGACCAGCTTGGATAGTTCCAGCAACGAGGTGATCTGCAGATAGCGGTAGCCCGCAACATCTGGTGCCAGCTGGATGGCCCGTGCTGCAGCCTCAAGCGCTCCCGCATAGTCCTTGCGCTCGTATGCGCGCCAGGCTTCAGCCGCGGGCACGGTCGCCTGGCGACGCCGCAGTCGATCAAGCAAGGCCGATAAGGTCGTGTCGTTCGGGAAGGCGTTTAGCGCTGCGGCTGCGGCATCCACGGCCGCGTCCAACCTGTCCTGCTTCTCCAGTGCGTACACCAGCAAGGTATGCAGCGCAGCATTGTCAGCACCCAGCGCCAATGATTGCCGTGCAAGCGTGGCGGCCTGTTCGAACGCGCCGCTGTTATAGGCCTTGTACGCGGCGTCGCCGGCCTGCCACGCTTGTTGCACGCGATCGGCCTGCTTGTTGCGTGGCGCCGTATCACTCACCGCCGGCGCGGGTGCCGGCAACCGCGCTGGCGGCGCAGGCGTGCCGCTGGCGGCGCGCTTGGCCTGCTCCGCAGTGCGCAGCAGGTCCTTGAGCGTGGCCAGGTCCGGCCGCAAGCGCACCGCTTCACGTGCCTGTCTGACGGCTTCGTCGTAGTCACCCCGCGCATACGCTGCATAGGCCTGCTCGGCATTGCGATAGGCAGCGCCGGACAACGGCAGTTCGTCGGCCATCGCCGGCGCGCAGGCGCCGGCAAGCACCAGCGCAACAAGGGGTTTCAACAGTTTCTTGCTCATGCCAGGAACACGTCCGGATGCAGACGTGCTTCGCGCGCACGTCGTTGTTGTTCTTCCACTGCAGTGGCGATGGCCTGCTCGCTGGCCACGCCGCGGCGCACCAGGTAGTCGCCAATACGGCCATCACGGTGCGGCCGATACTCGTCCAGCGCGGTCTGGAAGTGCTCGCGTGTGATCAGTTTCATTTCCACCAACAGGTCACCGAGCAGCGGCACCGCATTGATGTGGTAATCGGAACCACAGATCAGGCGCAGACCCGCATTGATCTCGCTTTCGCGGGCGATGAACTGTTCAACACGCTCGACCTTTGCGATTTTGGCCAGTGTCTCCAGCGCGTTGCCAGGCAGCGTGCTGGTCACGGCCAGCCGCAGCACCTCCGGTGTGACAACGGGCAGTGGCAATACACGCCATTGCACGCAGGCATCCACCGGCAGCAGGAAATTCCCCTGCTGCAGATAGTCCACATCAATAGTGGCGCGCGGCAGGTCTTCCTGGAAGGAGATCGCCTCGGCCAGGGTTTCATCATCCAGCCACCCCTGTGCCACCAGGATGCGCCCCAGCGGTTGCTGGCGTCCGCCCTCCTGCTGGTCCAGCGCCTGCTGCAGCCGCTCCGGCTCCACCGCCTGCCAGACGCTGAGCAGTTCGCCCAGGCGTCGACGGATCTGCACCAGTTGGGTGTTGGTCGGGAAGTCATGCATTGTCTTGTCCCAGACCAGACGCTTGCCGAACAGCAGATAGCCGGCAAACAGGCGCCAGGCGCGGGCGGTGGCGGCGCAATTGATGACATTGCCCACGATCATGCGCGGCACCGACATCACGGCGTGTTCCCAACCGTACAAGCGATTGACGAAGTACATGCGCTGCAGCACCCGCATGACCAGTGCGCCAGTGGTGAACAGGGCAATGGCCATCGGCCAGGAGCCGGCCTGGAATACCGTGGGAAACTCCATCTGCCACACACCCGTCACCTTCAACAGCCAGAACAACATCAGCTGCGCAAACAGCAGATAGGCCAGGATGCTGACGAACGAGGTGATGATGCCCTTGCGGTCACGCAGCAGCAGGTAGCGGTTGGCCAGGCTGCCGCCCCAGCCCAGGGTCTCCCAGCTCTGCATGCCGATACCCAGCACCCAGCGCGCCTTCTGCCGATAGGCAGCGCGGAAGTTGTCGGGGAAGTATTCGCGTACGCACAAGGCCATGCTCAGCTTGCGCTCGCGCGCACCGCCCCAGCCAAACCACGACGACGGGCGCCGCACCCGGAACTCCACCGGGAAGCGGGCAAAGATCGACTGCATGCCCATGCGCCCCAGGCGCGCGCCGATGTCGTAATCCTCGGTCAGGCTGTCGGTGTTGAACGGCTGGTTGCTGGTCTCGGCACTCAGGGCCAGCAGCGCCCTACGCGAAAAGCAGGTGCCTACACCGGCCGAGGGGACGGTGCCGGACAGGCTTTCGCGCACCACCAGATCCTTGGCATGCCACTCGGCGAACTCATCCATGTAGGTGCCAGCGACAAGCTCATACCACTCGCGGTCCAGCGAGGTCACCGGCAGCTGGATCATGTCCTTGCGCGGTAGCAGGTAGTTGTAGAAACGCAGCTCCAGCGGGTGCAGCACATCCTCGCTGTCGTGCAGAACAACGCCGGCAAACTCGATACCGTTGCGCTTTTCGTAATCGAAGATCGACAACACCAGCCAGTTCAGGCAGTCGGCCTTGTTGGTCGGGCCGTCATGCGGCACTTCCACCCGCTGCAGGCGACGGTAGCGCCGGCGCATGCGTTCGACTTCGGCGATGGTGTGGCTGTCATTGGGATAGGTGCCGACAAACACCACGTACTCCTGGTAATCGAGTACGTCGATCATGTTCTCCACCATCTGCGCGATCACGTCGTACTCGGCCCAGGCCGGCACCATGATCGCAATCGGCTGCTGGTCGCGCGCAAGCAGGTCCGTGGCCGACAGTGGGCGGTAGGAAGATCGCTTCAGCACGGTCAACCTGCGCCATACCAGCCGCGTCCAGTACCACAGGTCAATGAACAGATCGTCCAGACTGGACAGCAGGATCAGCACGGCCAACACCAGCGCGGCCTTTTCAAGCCCCGCGTAGTAGTTGGCCAGCTGGATGTTCCAGTAGACGGAGTCCATGACCTATCAGTGCACGTCGGTGAGCTTGCGACGGCGACGGATCTGCGCCACGCGTGCAGCCAGCAGCAGGAACACGATCACACCGATCAGCAGCAGCAACCACACCATGTGACGCTGCCAGGCAGGTTGCGGGTTGCCATCAACCGCCAAGCGCAGGCCTTCCGGGTCGTCCCTGTCGAAATCCTGCACCAAGCCGCGGCCATCGAGCAGCGCCACCGAGCCGCGCATCAGCCGGAACGGCTCGGCGATGCTGGGAATACGGTTACCCAGTTCACGGTAGATCACGCCCTGCTTGTCGCCGTTGCCGGTCACCTCGACCAACGCCGCGTTATCCAGGCCCGCCAGGTCCAGCACGGTGTCGTCCTGCTTGCCGCTGATGCGCAGATGTCCAGCGTCCACCACGGCAGCACTTTTAACGCCTTCGGGCTGCAGATTGAAAGCAAGATAGGACTGATCCTGCGACGGCAAGGACTTGCCTTTCACCACTTCCAGCGTGGCCCGCTCCACTGCTGCACCCACCGAATTACTGATACGGATCACGGTCTGCAGGGTGGTCGGTGCGTTCTGCAGCCACGCCTCCGGCACCAGCACCTTGTGCGCGCCGGACAGGTGCGCGGCAGCCCCCACGAAGTCCGCTGCAGTGCCACGCTCGCCCATCACGATGTGGCTGCTTGGCAGCAACGACACCGGGTACGGCGTCGCCGGATCATGGCAGTGTGGCCGGGCCGGCTGGCGCAGGAACGACACCCGCACCTCGTTGCGTGCGGCAATCGCGTACAGCGGCACCTTGGCGGCAATGCGCTGCGGCTTTCCATTGGTGTTGAGCACCGTTGCGCCGAGCAGGTAGTCGTTGAAGAAGATCGAGGCAACGGCACCTTCACCAGCCGCATTGGGAGCACCGGATACGTCGATGACCACCTCCAGCGGCAAGCGTCCCTCGCTGGAAAGCAGGCCCAGGTCGGCGTTGGCGGTGCGGTCGCTGCGGGCGATGATGTCCTGGGTACCGGAGAAGGTGCCCAGACGATCCAGCAGCACCACACCCTTTTCGTTGACCAGCGGCTGCGCCTTGTTGACCTGCAGGTTCTGGCCCAGTGCGTAGGCACGCCACTGTGCGCCCAGCAGGCCGGCAACCTCGGCGGCGGCACCGGTACCCACCACCAGCATCGGCTGCCCGGCCACCACACCGGCGCCGACATTGCGGCCTTCCACAGCGGTTTCCAGGGTGCCCATGCTGCTCTTGCGCCAGGCGGCAAATGCCACAGCGCCTTCTGCATCGGCACTGCCCACCTGCGTGGCCAATGCATCCAGCGCGCGCTTGACCGCACTGCGCAGTGCCGGGCTGGCGACAGCCACATCCAGCGGTAGGCCACTGTTGCGGCCCAGCGACAGCAGTGCTCCCACCTCGGCCTCGCTGGCAATACGATGCTGCGCTTCAGCTGCGGCCAACGCTGCATACGCCGGTACCGCCATCAAACTGGCCGGCACCTGGGTACCACGCAGATCGATGCTGTCACCGACCTTGGGCAACGCCGTCACGGTCACCCGCTTGCCCGCTGACTCCAGCACCGCGCCAACGCGCCAGGCGGTGTCGTAGCTGCCAGCGTCCAACTGCTGCCCGTCCACCAGCAAGCGCACACTGCGCGGCAGCGCGCTCCAGGCCTTGGCCACGGTATCGATGGCACGGCCATCGAACTGATAACTGAAACGCGTTTCCGGCGCGATCCGCAGGACGTTGGCCGGTGCGCTCTGGTCAGCGCACTGGTAGTCCGACACGGTCGACCACCAACCCACGCCGAAACGCACAAAGCCACTGGAGCGCGGGAATCCATCAATACCGATCAGCTGGCTCAGATCGCCCTGCGGATCGGTGACGGTGCGCGCTGCCACCGCATCATCATCGATGCTCAGCAGGTTGGAAGTGCGCCCGGGATGACCACGCAGATAACGTGCATCCAGCTGCAGCTGCGCGTTCTGGGTAGCGATGCCGGCCGGCACCGGCAGATAGATCTCACGCTGGTTGTCCTGACCGCGCAGGCTGATCGGCTGGGTGAAGCCCAGGTCGCGCAAGGTCATGTTGCGCGAGACAAGGGCATTGGCGCTCCACTCGCGGAACTGGCCGCCCGCGGTATCGGCAGCAGACACCGGCAAAGCAATGCTCAATGCGAGCACGAGCAAAGGCAGAGCGACACCCTTGGTGCCAGGTTTACGTAAGTAAAAGGTCATCAGGCACACTCGGTTTGGTTTGACGGGTTGCGCTTCTTGGATACTTCGGCGGATCCACCCGGGACGAACTCGCGATACGGCGCGTTGATCAACGCCGCGACGATGCGCTCACTCGCCGCGCCATCGCCGTAGGGACTCAGATGGGGATCGAAACGAGCCACCCGCGCTG
The DNA here is from genome assembly GCF_056760135.1 of Stenotrophomonas sp. STEN023. Classification (NCBI taxonomy): domain Bacteria; kingdom Pseudomonadati; phylum Pseudomonadota; class Gammaproteobacteria; order Lysobacterales; family Lysobacteraceae; genus Stenotrophomonas; species Stenotrophomonas sp. STEN023. Next base: position 70,133 of record NZ_JBRREF010000018.1, read on the forward strand.
GCTGCGCCAAGGCCTGCCGGACCGCGCTGACGATCCGATCCGATGCGGTTCCCACCAAGGTGACCACGCCCATGGCGACCGCTTCGGGACGCTCGGTGACGTCGCGCATGACCAGCACAGGGCGGCCCAATGCGGGCGCTTCTTCCTGCACGCCGCCAGAGTCGGTAAGGATCACATCCGCCCGCTGCATCAGGCGCACGAAGCTCAGGTAATCCTGCGGCGGCAGCAGATGGATGTTGTCCTTGCCGGCCAGATGGGCATGCACCGGCCCCTGCACGTTGGGATTCAAGTGAACCGGATAGACGATATCCAGATCGGGCTCAGCGGCGAGTGCGGACAAGGCGATGCAGATGTTGTTGAAGCCTTCACCGAAGCTCTCACGTCGATGGCCGGTAACCAGAAGTACCCGGCGACCCGGTCGCAACGGCAGTCCCGCATCGATCGAAGCCCGCAGCTCCAGATCGCCATCAAGTCGTTCAACGCTCAGCTTCAGCGCATCAATGACGGTGTTTCCAGTGACGATGACCTGTCCAGCCGGGTTCTCCCTGGCCAGATTCAGCCGCGAGCTCTCAGTCGGTGCAAACAGATAGTCCGCGACCAGGTCCACGACCCGACGATTCAGTTCCTCCGGCCACGGCTTGTGCAGATCACCAGTACGTAGTCCAGCTTCGACATGGCCGATCCGGATACGCCGATGGAAAGCTGCCATCGCAGCCGTCATTGCGGTGGTGGTATCGCCATGGACGAGCACGAGATCAGGCTGGACCTTTGCGTACAGATCATCCAGTCGCTCGTACAAGCGAGCGCACAATCCGTTCAAGGTCTGATTGCCTGTCATCACGTCCAGATCGACGTCAGGGACGATCTGGAAAAGCTCCAGAACCTGGTCCAGCATCGCCCGATGCTGTCCCGTCGTCGCAACGATTGATTCAACTCCCGGAGCGGCAGCTAGAGCTTGTACCAACGGCCCCATCTTGATCGCCTCAGGACGGGTACCAAAAACCGACAAAATCCGCATTGCCCCCCCGATCAAAACCACATCGTACCCATATGTACGTGGGCACAGATATTACACCGGAGTGCCGGGGATGTCCTAAAAATGAGAACGGCATCACAAACGTAAGAGAAAACTATATACAACGGCAATTATTCACTGCCGTGTTCATGCCCTACGACCGGCCTGCAATCACTGATCTAGCTGGAATACCTGCCGCAGATAGGACAGATAGCCCGGATCATCACACATGCTCTTGCCGGGCGAGTCGCTGAGCTTGGCCACCGGCTGGCCATTGCAGCGGACCATCTTGATCACGATGTTCAGCGGCGTGGGGCCAAGATCATTGGTCAGGTGGGTGCCAACCCCGAAGGCGACCTGGCAGCGGCCACGGAAATAGTCGTACAGCTGCATCACCTTCTCGATGTTCAGGCCATCGCTGAAGACCAATACCTTGTTGATCGGGTCGACGCGGTTGGCCTTGAAATGTGCCAGCATGCGGTCGCCCCAGCTGAACGGGTCGCCGGAGTCGTGGCGCACGCCATCAAACAGCTTGCAGAAATACATGTCGAAGTCGCGCAGGAAGGCGTCCAGCCCGACCACGTCCGACAGCGCGATACCCAGATCGCCGCGGTACTCGCGCGCCCACGAATCCAGTGCGGCTACCTGCGAATCGCGCAGACGTGGACCCAACGCCTGGAATGCCTGCAGATACTCATGCGCCATCGTGCCGTGCGGGGTCATGCCGTACATGCGTGCGAAATACACGTTGCTGGTGCCGACGAACTGCGGGCCCAGCGCGTCACGCAGCATCGGCAGCATGGTGCCATGCCACTCCCGCGAGTAGCGCCGGCGCGAGCCGTAATCGGCAATGCGGCAGTTCTCGAACCCCGGCGTATCACGCAACAACGCGGTCTTGGCCTGCAGGCGGCGCTCGCCTTCGCTGAAATCGGAGGTGCTGGTATTGCGGAACCAGACTTCGTTGATGATCGCCAGCAGCGGTACTTCAAACATGATGGTGTGCAGCCACGGGCCGGTGATGTCCAGCTCGATCTCACCCGGCACTGTCTCCGACGCACGCAGGCTGATGTACTTGCGGTCCAGGTGGAACAGACCAAGGAAATCGGCGAAATCCGCCTTCACGAAGCGCAGCCGACGCATGTATTCCAGTTCATCTGCGGTAAAACGCAGACTGCAGAGATGGTCGATCTCGCTGTTGATCTCGTCCATGTACGCGGCCAGATCAATCCCCGGCGTACGGCACTTGAACCGGTACTGGACGATGGCCCCCGGGTACTGGTGCAGTACCGCCTGCATCATCGTGAACTTGTAGAGGTCGGTGTCGAGCAGGGATTGGATGATCATGGCCCGCATTATGCGCTGGCCGGCGGCTCCGGTTCAGCCGGGCGCTGGGGCTTGTTCATGGTCTGTGGCGGGCACTGGGGTTAGGGCGGATGGTGATTGCTCGAAGAGCCCCCGCCCCCCCCCCCGCCCGGGGGGGGGGGGGGCGGGGCGGGGGGGGGGGGGGGGGGGGGGGGGGGGGGGGGGGGGGGGGGGGGGGGGGGGGGGGGGGGGGGG
>NZ_JBRREF010000019.1:0-72522 GCF_056760135.1 Stenotrophomonas sp. STEN023
CGGGGGCCCGTTTTTATGAATCCATGGTAGCCTTCCTTTCCTTTGGCCCGCCCCGCCGGGCGGGGGCCCGGGGGGGGCGCTGCTGTTGCTCAGATCGTGCTGCACTGCCGCCAACGCACCGGCTCATCGACGCCCGGACGCGGGTTGAGCTGCACCCGGGTGGTGCGCAAGGCTGGGTATCGCTGCAGCTGTTGGCAGATCAGTGGCCATACCTGGGCGTCTTCGCCACTGCGTTCCACCGACAAGGTGGAGCGGGTCAGCCAGATGCCGCTGACCACGCCGGAGGTGCCGGCCAAGGCCTTTGAAACGGATTGCTGGTAGCGCAGCAGTGTGGCCGCGTCCGGGTCCTGCACCAGGTCGCCCGGATGCGGTGCGGACGCCGCTGCAGGTTTGGCCTTGTTCGGTTCAGCGGCGGGCTCGGCGGCAGGGTGAGCGGCGGCTTCTGCGGCTGCTTCGGCAGTTGCTCCAGCGGCAAGCTGTGGCGCCGCCGCGACGGCTGCGGCGGCCGGGGTGTCTCCTTGCATGGTCATGTAGCCCATGCCGGCCAGCAGGCCGAGGGTGACTGCAGCCAAACCGGCAATGCCGGTGTGGCGCACCGCCTCGCGGCGGGCGATGCCGGTCACGGTCTCATGCGTTTCGGCTGGCATGTAGGGCTTGAGCAGCTGCCACAGCTGGCGTGCATCGATGACTTCGACCGAGCTCTTTTCCGCTTCGGCCAAGCCGTCGCGCTCAACGTGGCCCTCGGTGATCAGCAGCCCGCCAACGGCGCCGGTCAGGCTGATGGCCGATGCGAGTTCGTGGATCGCGCTCGCGTCGAAGCGGTAGGCGCGGCCGTGTTTGCACGACACCAGCCAGCGCTGACCGTCGCGCTGCAGCAGGAAATCGCTGCTGGTGCCACGGTCGTTCTCATCGTCGTCGGTGAGCGGGTGCAGGTCGCGCTGTTCGGCCATGGCCTGGTGCACGATGCGGGAAAACTCGCGCCAGCGCATGCCGGCCAATGCCGCCAGGCCGTGCTGGCGCTCGGTTTGACGGCGGGCAACCAACCATAAGTAAGCCGAAGCCAGGCCCCACAATAGCAATGCAAGCAACAGGGCCAGAATCCACGAAAACATCGACATACCTGAGAAGCCTAGAGTAGGGGCCCAGTCTATCTTTCCTGACGACCGTAAGAGCTGGCTGACTTCGCCTTTTTGAGCTGAGCCGGTGAATTAATCGGTGGGTTTGGTGGTTGGCCAGTAGTGGCTGTCGGGTACTGCGCGTGCGCCAAAAATGGCCTGGCCGACCCGGACCACGGTTGCGCCTTCCTCGATGGCGATCTCGAAATCCCCTGACATGCCCATCGACAGTTCGTCCAGACCGATGCCGGCCGGGGCCTGCTGTCGCAGCGCGTCGCGCAGTTCCCGCAAGCGCACAAAGCAGGCCCGCACCTGCTCAGGCTGGGCCGAGAACAGGGCCAGGGTCATCAGCCCGCGCACGCGCAATGCGCCCGAACGCGGCAGGGCCTGCAGGAAGCCGGCGACGGCCTCGGGGGCAAGCCCGTACTTGCTGTCCTCGTTGGAGGTGTTCACCTGTACAAAGACGTCCAGCGAGCGGCCTTCGACCTGCAGCCGCCGTTCCAGGGTTTCGGCCAGGCGCAGGCTGTCCAGTGCCTGGAACTCGTGGGCAAAGCGCGCCACCAGCTTGGCCTTGTTGGTCTGCAGATGGCCGATCACCGACCAGTGCAGATCGCCCAGATCCTGCATGGCCTCCCATTTGTGGTGGGCTTCCTGCACCTTGTTCTCGCCCAACAGGCGACAGCCGGCCTCATAGGCCAGGCGGATGTGGGCTTCGTCGATGGTCTTGCTGACCGGCAGCAGGCGCACGCTGCCGGGCGCGCGGCCGGCGCGCTGGCAGGCCGCGGCGATGCGCTCGTTGACCAGTGCCAGGTTGTGGCGGAAATCGTCCACGGTTTCGGCACGCGGGTACTGGCCGTGCATGGCGTGTCGGGTCTGGGTGCCGGAATCCAGGTCCGGGCGAGAGGTTTGCATGCATGTCTCCAGCGATTGCAGCAGCCGCCAGGTGTCACAAGGGCGGCGCAGTGAACGCTGGATTATCGCCGGTTGGCATGTGAAGCCGGTGGCTTTCAGCTGTGCGGGCAAATCACAGGCATGAAAAACCCGCCATCCGATGCCGTGAGGGGAGGGAGACTTACGGCGCGGTACTGCTGGCGGGTGATTGATTCTTGCTCAACTAATGTTGCTTTGCAACATTATTGATCTTCAGCTTGCTGCTCGCCATGCGCGGCCCGGCTTTCGGCCCGGGTGAGGCGGCGGTTGAGCGCATCCAGGCGGTCATTCAGCGCTTCGATATCGGTGCGCGACGGGATATCCATGCGCCGCAGCACGCCATGTACCCGGTCCTCGAACGATTTCTCGACCTTGTCCCAGGTGTCGGCGGCGCGGTCACGTGCCTGGCCCAGGGTGTTCTCGACGGTGTCGCGCAGGCTCTCGCCAGTGCGCGATTGCTCGCGGGAACGGGCTTCGGTGTTCTGCCCTTCCTTGACCAGGGTGTCGAACAACTTGCTGCCCTCGGCCTGTGCCCGCGACAGGGCGCCCAAGCCGGCCAACCAGACCTGCTGCGCCGACTCGGTCACCTTCCTGCTCAAGCGTTCGGCCTGACCCTGTGGGCCAGCGCTGTCGTCTTCATCTTCGGGGCGTTGCTCGTACGTGGTCATGACGATGCTCCTGTGCGGGTTTGAAGAGTCCAGCGCCACCGTAACGGCTTGGCGGCTTGATGTGTGTGACGGTGTCGGCTCAGCCCAGCTTGTCAGTCAGCACGCGTTGGATTTCGGACTCCACCATGCCCTTCATCGCCGACAGCAGGAAGCCCAGCTCGGCTTTGACCCGCACCGCGCCCGGCAGCAGTTCGATGGCGCCGTCCACGCCGGAGCGGTTGAAGTGCAGTACCGGGCCGTCCCAGCGGGTGACCACGTCGAAGCGTTCCTGCAGCTTCTCGGCGACCTCGGCGATGGCGGTGCGGGCGTTGTCATCGGACAGGGAATGGGCGTGCTGGATATCAATGGTGGACATGGCGTGTGGCCTGTACTGCTGTATGTAAGAAAGATGCGCCATTGTGCGGACCTGCGCGGCGTAGTCCAAGTCTCACGTACACCTTCTGCATGACCGGATGACCTGCTAGTCTGCTGCCGGTGCGCACTCTGCAAGTCCATTTCAGTAATCGTCAGCAGCCGGATCAGTCATTGATGCCGGGTGTCCAGCGCATTGTGCGCCATGCCTCCGGCCAGGTCCGGCTGGGCGATGGCAGCGTTGGCCCGCTGCTGCTGGCGCAGTTCTGCACCGATCAGCGCGGCGTCTGGCTGCAGGTCGCCAGTGGCAGCCGCGGCATTCATGTCAACGGCCGCCCGGTTCGGCGCATGGCGCTGCTGCGGGCGGGTGACTCGGTGTATGCCGACGGCGCGGAGATGCTGCTGCGCGGCGAATGCGAGCAGGTGCCGCATCCGCCCGAAGCGCCGAGTGATGGCAGCGAAGACCTGCGGGTGCTGCTGCGCGGGGTGGGCGGCCGCCATCACGGGCGCAGCTTCACCCTGGACAAGCCGCGTGTCATCGGCAGCGATCCGGCCAGCGACATCCATATCGATGACCCGGCGTTCGCCGAGCGTCATGCGCGATTCGAACGGCACGGTGAGAAAGTTCTGCTGCGCGACCTGGGTTCGGCCGAAGGCAGCCAGGTCAACGGTGTGAGTACCCGTCATTGCTGGCTGCAGGCCGGCGATCAGGTGGTGTTCGAGGGCAATCACCGTTTTGTGCTGGAAATCCCGCTGAGCCCGGTATCCGCGAGCGCGGCGTTCCCAGTCGAGGACGATGATGAGCCCGCGGTGATCAAGCCGTCTGCGGCTGCTCCGGCCAAGCCCAGGTTGCCGCGGCGTTGGCCCTGGCTGCTGCTTAGTGCCCTGTTGCTTGGGGCAGCAATCAGCGCCTTGCTGCTGTTCGGCGCACGCTGAGTAGCCGCTTCAGCAGCGATCTTCATCGCGGCTGTCTTCTGGCTTGAAACCGCGGCGCAAAATGGGTGCAGATGCAACTTTTCCCAGGTGGCCCAAGGCTGTTGCGCTGCGGCATACTAGGCGTTCTGCTCAACAGGTGTGACATGACACGCGCATTCAATTTCAGTGCCGGCCCAGCGACATTACCGGAATCGGTCCTGCGTCAGGCGCAGGCGGAGATGTTGGAATGGAATGGCGTAGGCGCGTCCATTGTCGAGATCAGCCACCGCAGTGCCGATTTCATGGCCGTGGCGGCCGAGGCCGAGGCTGACCTGCGTCGCCTGATCGGCATTCCCGACGACTACGCGGTGTTGTTCCTCGGTGGCGGCGCCACCACCCAGCAGGCCTTGCTGCCGCTGAATTTCGCCAGGCCCGGCCAGCGCGTGGATTACGTGGTCAGTGGCCATTGGGGCAAGACCGCGGTCAAGCAGGCCAAGCCCTATGTCGATGTCAACATCGCCGCCAGCGGTGAGGCCAGCGGCTACCGTGATATCCCGACGCGCTCGCAATGGCAGCTGTCGGACGATGCGGCTTACGTGCATATCACTGCCAACGAAACCATCCACGGAATCGAGTTCCGCGATGTGCCGGAGGTGGGCGAGGTACCGCTGATTGCCGATTTCAGCTCGTCGATCGCTTCCGAGCCGATCGATGTGTCGCGCTATGGCGTGATCTATGCCGGCGCGCAGAAGAACCTTGGTCCGGTGGGCATTGCCGTGGTCATCATCCGTCGTGACCTGCTGGAGCGTGCTGGCCAGCCGCGTGCCGACATCTTCGACTACCGCTCGCACGTCGAGCGCGACTCGATGTTGAACACGCCACCGACCTGGAACTGGTATCTGGCCGGGTTGATGTTCAAGTGGATGCTGGTCCAGGGTGGCGTGGAGGCCTTTGCCAAGCTCAGCCTTGCCAAATCCTCGGCTGTCTATGACGCCATCGACGGCTCCGGCGGCTTCTATCGCAATGAGGTGGCTGCGGCAGTGCGTTCGCGCATGAACATTCCGTTCTTCCTGCCCAGCGATGAGCTCAATGCGCGCTTTGTCAGTGAGTCCAAGGCAGCCGGCTTGCTGGCGCTGAAGGGCCACAAGGCCGTCGGCGGTATCCGCGCCTCGCTGTACAACGCCATGCCGCTGGAAGGTGCGCAGGCGTTGGCGGCCTTCATGCGTGATTTCCAGCAGCGCAACGGTTGAACCACTCCCGCCGTGCGCAGTGCGCCGGCCTGTAACAGGTAGACGATTCCATGGCGACCAAGCCAAGCAAGACCGCCAGCAAGGCCAAGCCGGCCACCGCAGCCAAACCTGCCGCCAAGCAGGCGCCGGCCAAGCCGGCTGCGGTCAAGAAAACTGCCGTCAGCAAGAAGGCGACCGCTGAGACCCTCACCGTCGCCAAGCCGGTGCTGTCGGATGTGCGCGCCAAGATCGACCAGATCGACCGCAGCATCCAGGCACTGATCGCCGAGCGGGCGAACTTCGCCCACCAGGTCGGCAAGGCCAAGGGCAAGCTGGCGGCAGCCGTTGATTACTACCGTCCAGAGCGTGAGGCACAAGTGCTGCGCATGGTGGTGGACCGCAACGAAGGCCCGCTCAGTGACGAAGTGCTGGTGCATGTCTACCGCGAGATCATGTCGGCCTGCCTGGCCCAGCAGGAGCCGCTGAAGATCGGCTACCTCGGACCGGAAGGCTCGTTCACCCAGCAGGCGGCGCACAAGCACTTCGGTCGCTCGGCGCTGGGTCTGCCGCTGGCCAACATCGAAGAGATCTTCCAGGAAGTGGAAAATGGCAATGCCGATTTCGGCGTTGTGCCGGTTGAGAATTCCGGGCAGGGCACGATCCAGATCACCCTGGACATGTTCCTGACCTCCAACCTCAAGATCTGTGGCGAAGTCGAGCTGCGCGTGCAGCAGTACCTGCTCTCGCGTACTGGGCGGATTGAAGACATCGAGCGCATCTACGCGCATCCGCAGGCCTTCATGCAGACCTCGGCCTGGCTGCGTGCCAATCTGCCCAAAACCGAGAAGGTGCCGGTCTCCAGCAACTCCGAAGGCGCGCGCCGCGCCCGCAATGCCGAAGATGCTGCGGCCATCGGCGGTGAGAGTGCAGGGCACGTCTATGGTTTGAAGAAAGTGGTGACCAAGCCGATCCAGAACGACGCGGATAACACCACGCGCTTCCTGGTGATCGGCCGCCAGCTGTTCCCGTCGTCGGGACATGACCGCACTTCGGTGCTGGTCTTCATCCACGATAAGCCCGGTGCCTTGTTCGACGTGCTCAGCCCGTTCGCGCGCCACGGTATCAGCATGAACCGCATTGAATCGCGGCCATCGCACCAGGCCAAGTGGGAATACGGCTTCTTCATCGACCTGGCCGGCCACATCGAAGACGAATCCATGCAGGCCGCGTTGGCCGAGCTGAAGTCGCATTCGGCGCAGATCAAGGTGCTCGGTTCCTATCCGGTCGCCGTGCCCTGACAGGCACGCAGTTCCTTCCCCCGCGCACGGGGGGAGGTGCCCGAAGGGCGGAAGGGGGCGCGTGTATTCAGCTGCCCAGTACATTGTAAATTTTTCTTTCCGCCGTCATCGCGGAAGGAACACAGCAGATCAGAGAGACCGCATGAGTTCCCAGCCCTACTGGATTGCACGCAAAGGTTCCGCCCTGCAGGGCACGCTCGCCATTCCCGGCGACAAATCGGTGTCGCACCGTTCGGTGATGTTCGCCGCGCTGGCCGATGGCGTATCCCAGATCGATGGTTTTCTGGAAGGCGAGGACACCCGCGCCACCGCCCACATCTTCGAGCAGATGGGTGTGCGCTTTGAAACCCCGTCTGCCTCGCAGCGGATTGTTCATGGCGTGGGCGTGGATGGCTTGAAGGCGCCGCAAGGCGAGCTGGACTGCGGCAACGCAGGAACCGGCATGCGTCTGTTGGCGGGCCTGCTCGCTGCGCAGCCGTTCGATACCACCCTGATCGGCGACGCCTCGCTGTCCAAGCGGCCGATGCGCCGGGTGACCGGGCCGCTGGCGCAGATGGGCGCGCGCATCGACACCCAGGATGATGGCACACCGCCGCTGCATATCCACGGCGGGCAAACGTTGCAGGGCATCCATTACGAATTGCCGGTGGCCAGCGCGCAGGTGAAATCGGCGGTGCTGTTGGCTGGTCTGTACGCGCAGGGCGAAACCTCGGTGATCGAGCCGCACCCGACCCGCGACTACACCGAGCGCATGCTGCGCGCGTTTGGCGTGGAGATTGACTTCGAGCCGGGCAAGGCGCGCCTGCGTGGCGGCCAGCGCTTGCGTGCGACGGATATTTCGGTGCCGGCGGACTTCTCGTCGTCGGCGTTCTTCATCGTTGCCGCCAGCGTCATTCCCGGCTCGGAAGTACGCCTGCGCTCGGTTGGCTTGAACCCGCGCCGTACCGGCCTGCTGGCTGCGCTGCGCTTGATGGGCGCGGACATCACCGAGGAGAACCACGCCGAGCATGGTGGCGAGCAGGTCGCTGATCTGGTCGTGCGCTACGCCCAGCTCAAGGGTGCGGAGATTCCGGAGGCGCTGGTGCCGGACATGATTGACGAATTCCCGGCGCTGTTCGTCGCCGCCGCCGCTGCCGAAGGCCAGACCGTCGTTCGCGGTGCGGCCGAGCTGCGGGTGAAGGAGTCAGATCGTTTGGCGGCGATGGCGACCGGTCTGCGTGATCTCGGTCTGCGCGTGGATGAAACCGAAGATGGTGCGACCATTTTTGGTGGCCCGCTGGGTAGCGGCACCATCGAAAGCCATGGCGATCACCGTATCTCGATGGCTTTCGCCATTGCCGGCCAGCTCAGCTCCGGTGAAGTGCGCATCAACGACGTGGCCAATGTGGCGACCTCGTTCCCGGGCTTCGACAGCCTGGCCAGTGGTGCCGGTTTCGGACTCAGCGTCCGGTCCTGAACTCCACCGGCACCTGCACGATGCTGTTGATGGCGCGGCCGTCCCGCATGGCGGGCTGGAAGCGCCATTGCCGCAGTGCTTCAATGGCGGCCTGATCCAACGCTGGATCAACGCCGCCCTCGTGCCCGATCACGCTGGCATGGCTGACCTGGCCGTTGGCGTCTATCTGCAGGCGCACGATCACATCGCCCTCCAGGCCCGCGTTGAGCGCGGCGGCGGGGTAGTCCGGCGTCGGGTTGCTGGACAGGGGCTCGGCATCGCGGTTGCCGGCAACACTGACCACCGACGTGGTGTCAGCGGTGGTGATGGAAACCGGACCGGTAGCGACCGGCGCCTGCAGGGTGCGGTAGCCCAATACACTGAAGATCGTCACAACTGCCACCGCGAGCAGGCCCCACAGCCAAGCCGCAGCGACGCCATGCGGGCGTGCTGGAACTGGATGCTGGGCGCTGCTGTGCTGGTGGGGGATGCTGGACATCGACTTGGGTGCTCTGCGTGACATCTACGCAGCAAGTCTGGTCTGCCACTCCCAAACGGCGAATGACTTTGAGCAGAAACCGGCTCCCTTGGGGAGCCGGGGTTCAGCTTACAGCGCCGGTTTGAAGTCGAAGGGGATTTCCAGGCTGCCCTGCATCGGCTGGCCATTGCTCTGTGCTGGCTGGAAACGCCAGTTGCGCACTGCTTCCTGCGCGGCCCGGTCCAAGTCGCGCGAGCCACTGCGCTGGATCAGGCGAACGTCCAATGGCACGCCATTGGCATCAACATCGACGTGAACGATCACCGTGCCGCTTTCACCACGGCGCAGTGCCGCTGGCGGGTAGTCCGGAGCAGGGCTCTGGCCGGGCAGTGGCACTGGCTGGTCGCTGGGAGCCGCGGCTGGCGCTGCGGGCGCGGTATCGACCGGGGCGGCTTCGGCGATGGGTTGCGGCGGCGGGGCAGGCGCGGCTTCCACCAGCTCCGGGGTTTCCTCCACGGCTTCCGGGCGCGCATCGGGCATGTCGCTGGCGCCTGCGCCGGCGGGCAGCGGTGCTGGCAATGGCGCCAATACGGCGCTGTTGGCCTGCGGCTGGGCTGGATCTGCGCGGTAGAACTCGTTCTGGCGGCGGGCATTGAGCCAGACCACCAGGAACAGCAATATGCCTACGCCAAAGGCGATGCCGGCGATCTTCAAACTGCTGCGGGGCAGGTGGAAAGTGAAGTTCTGGTCGGAGCGGGAGCTTGGGGCGGACATGGTCTTGACCGTGTGGATCAGGCCGATTCTTGCACAGGAAAGGTGAATCACGCGGCAGAAAGCCGCAGTTCGCGCGATAATCTACAGCTCACACCCGTACACAGTGCCCAGCCATGCTTGATCCAGCCCTTCTTCGCCAGCAGCCCGCCGAACTTGCCGAACGCCTGCGCAGTACGCGCGGCTACGTGCTGGATGTGGCCGCCTTCGAATCGCTGGAGGCTGATCGCAAGCGCATCCAGGTGCGCACCCAGGAGCTGCAGAGCCTGCGCAACAGCCGTTCCAAGTCGATTGGCCATGCCAAGGCCAAGGGCGAGGACGTGTCGGCGATCATGGCCGAAGTGGCTGCGTTCGCCGATGAGCTGAAGAGCTCCGAGGCCCAGCTCGATGTGCTGCGCGAGCAGATCGAGACCCTGTCGATGGGTATCCCGAACCTGCCCGCCGCCGATGTGCCGGCTGGCAAGGACGAGAGCGAGAACGTCGAACAGCTGCGCTGGGGCACCCCGCGCGAGTTCGACTTCCCGGTGCTCGATCATGTTGAGCTGGGCGCCCGCAACAACGGCCTGGACGCGGAAACCGCGGCCAAGCTGTCCGGCGCACGCTTCACCGTGCTGCGCGGCTCGATCGCGCGCCTGCACCGCGCCCTGGGCCAGTTCATGCTCAATCTGCACAGCAACGAGCATGGTTACGAAGAAACCAATGTGCCGGTGCTGGTCAATGCCGACTCGCTGCGCGGCACCGGTCAGCTGCCCAAGTTCGAGGAAGACCTGTTCAAGACCGCGCTGGGTGAATCCACCCGCTATCTGATCCCGACCTCGGAAGTGCCGCTGACCAACATTGTCCGTGACGAGATCATCGATGCCGAACGTCTGCCTGTGCGCATGACCGCGCACTCGATGTGCTTCCGTTCCGAAGCGGGTAGCGGTGGCCGTGACGTGCGCGGCATGATCCGCCAGCACCAGTTCGAGAAGGTGGAGCTGGTCAGCGTCTGCGCCGCCGAAGACAGCGATGCCGAACACGAGCGCATGACCGCTTGCGCCGAAGCGGTACTGCAGAAGCTGGGCCTGCCGTACCGCAAGGTGCTGCTGTGCACCGGCGACATGGGCTTCTCGGCGATCAAGACCTACGATCTGGAAGTCTGGCTGCCCTCGCAGCAGACCTACCGCGAGATCTCCTCGTGCTCGAACTGTGGTGATTTCCAGGCGCGCCGCATGCAGGCCCGCTGGCGCAACCCCAGCGGCAAGCCGGAGCTGGTGCACACCCTCAACGGCTCGGGCGTCGCGGTAGGCCGCGCAATGATCGCGGTGATGGAGAACTACCAGAACGCCGACGGCTCGATCACCATCCCGGATGTGCTGCGCCCCTACATGGGCGGCGCCGAAAGCATCGCCTGACCATCAGACGATCACGTTGCAGATCTGGCATGTAGTGCCGAGCCACGCTCGGCAGAAGCCTGCCCGATAAAGCCACGGCTCTCCGTTCCCACAAGGCCTTTGACCCTTGTGGGAGCGGTATGAACCGCGAAGCTCGATCAGCCGGAGTTGCAGCAAAGCCCGCAATCGCAAGGATTCCGGGTATCGCGGCGCACGCCGCTCCCACAAAAGCAGGCAGGCTGGCATTTGGTAGTGCCGAGCCATGCTCGGCAGCGGCCTGCCCGATAGTGCGTCAAGCGCCACGCCCCAGCGCTGCAAAGCTGCAGCGCCTTGTAGGAGCGGCGCGAGCCGCGAAGCCAGCAGCGCTGAAATTGCGCAAGAGCCGTCGACCACAAGGATCGCCAGCTTCGCGGCCTACGCCGCTCCTGCAAGAGCACGCCGGCCCTGGATGCTGCGGTCTTCAAAAATGAATGGCCGCCGGCATGGTGTGGCTATCAATAGCCTGAACCTCCAATCAGGACTGTTTGAGGCCTGATTTGTAAATACAGGACAAAGCTGATTAAATTAATGAGTTCGTTCCAATGATGGGCTCAATCCATGCAGGACCTCAACGACCTCTACTACTTCGCCATGGTGGTCGACCACGGCGGCTTTGCCGCTGCCGAACGTGCGCTGGGCATCCCGAAATCACGCCTCAGCCGGCGCATCAGCCAGCTTGAGACCGACCTCGGTGTGCGCTTGCTGCAGCGTTCCACGCGGCGCTTTGCGGTTACCGATGTCGGCATGAGCGTGCATCGCCATGCGCAGACCATGCTTGCCGAAGCGCAGGCAGCGCGCGAAGTGGTGGACCGGCTGAGCGCCGAGCCGCGCGGGCTGGTGCGCGCCAGCGTGCCGGTGTCGCTGGCGCAGATGCAGTTGCCCAAGCTGCTGCCGAAATTCCTCGAGCAATACCCCAAGGTGCGGCTGCAGCTGAACATCAGCAACCGCCGCGTCGACATCATCAACGAAGGTTACGACGTGGCCCTGCGCGTGCGCTCGCGCCTGGATGATGACGGCAGCCTGGTGATGCGCAGCTTTGGCCAGGTGCAGGAACTGCTGGTGGCCAGCCCGGCCTATCTGGACCGGGCAGGGCGGCCAGCCTCGCCGGAAGACCTCAGCAACCACGTCACCTTGAGCATCAGCGAAGACGAGGCGCGCCAGCGCTGGGAACTGCATGGTCCGGGCGGTGAAGTGCGCCGGGTCGAATTGCAGCCACGCGTGGCGGGTTTTGATTTCCCGCTGCTGCAGGCAATGGTCAAGGATGGTTTCGGCATCACCATGCTGCCGGAAACCGTCTGCGCCGAGGCCGTGCGCAATGGCGAGCTGGAAGTGGTGCTGCCGGACTGGTCGCTGCCGCAGGGTATCTGCCACGCGGTGTTTGCTTCGCGACGCGGGCTGCTGCCGGCGGTGCGGGTATTCATCGACTTCCTGGCCGAACACCTGCCGACCGAGCTGGAAGCCTCGCGTCTGCATTGCGGCGGTGCCTGCGAGCGGGCCAAGGAGAAGATCCGCGCCTCGATGGCTGGATCGTTGGCAATCGAAGCGGGTTGAACAAAAAAGCCCGCAAGCATGCGAGAATGCCCGCCCCGGAACGCTATCCGGGGTAGTTGTACGTTACGGGCAGATGGCCGAGCGGTTTAAGGCACCGGTCTTGAAAACCGGCGAAGGGTCAAACCTTCCGTGGGTTCGAATCCCACTTTGCCCGCCAGATTTCAGAGAAGCCGCTGTCACCAGCGGCTTTTTTGTTGTGCAGGGATGGGGGCGGGCAGTATCGGGTGACGCCGGAATGACACCGGTATCGTCCAGTCAGGACAGTTCCGCTGGTAAAATGGACACGGCTTGGGGGAGCTGCGCGCCCGGGCATGCATGGGTTCGTCGCGGCTACACCTTCAAGCGTCCGCGTTGGGATCCATGGATTTACGAAAACTGATTTTGGTGCTCACGTTGATCGGAGCACTGGTTCCATTCGCCAATACGTTCTATGCCAGCTACACGGTGCAGCGTCAGCAGCTGATGGACACCACGCTGGATGGCAACTACGCCTACGCCAACAAGCTGGCCAAGAGCACCGAGGATTTCCTGGGTGCGTCGCAGCTGCAGCTCGGCTACACCGCGCAGCTGTTGGGCGGGAAGATGGGCGATGTGTCCAGGCTGGAAGGGGAGGCTGCTCGTCTGCGCATGATGAGCAAGAGCTTCAACTCCATCACCATCTTCGATGCCGGCGGCAAGGTATTGGCGACTTCGCCGGAAGCCCTGGGTCTGCAGGGGCGGGTGCTGGGTAGTGAAGCGGTGAAGAATGCCTTGCGCGAGAAGCGGCCCTTGATCAGCGCGCCGTATCAATCTGCGACCGGCAACTTCATCGTCTTCATCACTCATCCGATTGTTTCCGAATCGGGCCGTTACCTGGGGGCGGTCGGCGGTGCGATCTACCTGCAGAAGGAAAACATCCTCGATCGGCTGCTAGGCCAGCACTTCTACGTCGATGGTTCCTATCTGTTCGTGGTCGACAGGCAGAGGCGCATCATCTATCACCCTGATCCGGACCGGGTCGGTGACTTCGTCGAAGACAATATCGTGGTAGATCGCGTTGCGGCCGGTCAGGCGGGCAAGGGGCCCACGGTTAACTCGCACGGCGTCGCTATGCTGGCAGGCTATGCACCGGTTGCGTCGACCGGCTGGGGCATCATCGCGCAACGGCCGCAGGCAGCCACGCTCGCGCCGCTGACCCAGCTGATGCAGAGCACCTTGTACCGGGCGCTGCCGGCCACGATCCTGACCTTGATCCTGATTCTCTGGAGTGCGCGCCTGATCTCGCGTCCGCTGCGCTTGCTGGCCGATGGTGCACGCAAGATGGAGGATCCGTCCTCGGCCAAGGATATCCGAGAGGTGAAATCCTGGTACTTCGAGTCACGTGAGCTCAAGAAGGCCTTGTTGATTGGGATTGATGCGATCCACAAAAGCTTCAGCAAGCTGCGCGAGGACACCACCACCGATCCACTGACCAAACTGGGTAACCGTCGTCTTCTGGACGAGGCGCTGGCGAATTTCGAGAGCCAAGGCTGCGCTTTCTCGGTGATCTCGATCGATATCGACCATTTCAAAAAGATCAACGACAGCTACGGTCACGATGTCGGCGACGCCGCCCTGCGGCAGCTTGCCCAACGCATGCGCGAGGCCTGCCGCGCCTATGACGTGCCGTTACGTGTGGGTGGCGAGGAGTTCCTGATCCTGCTGCCGTCGACCACCCTGGCAACGGCGGCGCAGGTGGCCGAACGGCTGCGCATGGCGGTGGAGGCAATGAAAATCGCCAAGGTTGGTGCGATCACGATCTCGCTGGGCGTGGCCAATTGGCCGCAGAGCAGTTTCGAAGTCGAGGCGGTGCTCAAGGCGGCGGATGAAATGCTGTATGCCTCCAAGCGCGGCGGCAGGAACCGGGTTTCGGTGGATCAACGCGAACCCGTAGCCACTTTGTAGAGTCTGGTAGCGAATATTCTTTGTGGGAGCGGCGTAAGCCGCGAAGCACGGTCAGCTTCAGATGACATGGAAGCCAAGGGGCTGAGCAACGTCAGCTTCGCGGCGTACGCCGCTACCACAAACAGATGGCTGGTGCGTGCACCAGCTGCTTCGCCTTGGGTTAGTGGTGTCCACTGAAGGACACCGGCCGGTAGCCATCTGCGTTACCCTTGCGCCGCTTCCCCACCTGTATTCCCCGCATGTCCCAGATCGATCCAGCTGTCACCGATGAACATTGGATGCGCCAAGCCTTGGCCTTGGCCGACCGCGCGCAGCGCGAGTTCGATGAGATTCCGGTGGGCGCGGTTCTGGTTGCTGCCGATGGTGCGCTGCTGGGCGAGGGCTGGAACCTCAATATCGCCAACCATGACCCCAGCGCGCATGCCGAGATTGTAGCCATGCGCCAGGCCGGCAAGGCCTTGGGCAATCACCGGCTGGTTGGCAGCACCTTGTACGTGACGCTGGAGCCCTGCGCGATGTGTGCAATGGCGCTGGTGCATGCGCGCATCGCGCGGGTGGTGTTTGCCGCCACCGATCCCAAGACCGGTGCCTGCGGCAGCGTGTTCGACCTGCTTACCGACCCGCGCCATAACCACCGTGTGCAGGTGCAGGGTGGGGTGCTGGCACAAGAGGCCAGCCTGCGTTTGACCAATTACTTCAGGGCCAAGCGTGGGCGCCCGTTGTTGACCCCCGACGACCTTTGACGCGGCCCCTACCTTGGGCGGGGGTATCATGTGCACTTCGATATTCCGGTTGTGCGATGTGCGATCGCCAGCCCCAAGCACGAGGTAGCACATGGCGGACAACAGCGCGGGCAATGATCGGCTGATCTGGATTGACCTGGAAATGACCGGTCTTGATACGGACAACGATTCCATCATCGAGATCGCAACCGTCGTCACCGACGGCCAACTCAATGTATTGGCCGAGGGCCCCGAGTTCGCCATCAACCATTCGCTGGCTACGCTGGAAGCGATGGACGAATGGAACCGTAACCAGCACCAGCGTTCGGGCTTGTGGCAGCGAGTGCTCGACAGCACGACCAGCGCGGGCCAGGCCGAAGCCAGGACCATCGCCTTCCTGCAGGACTTGATCAAGGCCGGTGCCTCGCCGATGTGCGGCAACTCGATCTGCCAGGACCGGCGTTTCCTGCACCGGCAGATGCCGCGGTTGGAGAAGTACTTCCATTACCGCAACCTCGATGTGTCCACCATCAAGGAGCTGTCCAAGCGCTGGTCGCCTGCGGTTGCTGCCGGGGTTACCAAGACGTCCAGCCACACCGCACTGAGTGACGTGCACGATTCCATTGCCGAGCTGCGCCACTACCGGCAGTTCATGGGCGTGCTGGCGGGTTTGCCGGAAGCCGGCTGAACAGCATGAGTGATCTGGTTCCTCGTCTGCAGGACAACGCGCAGGATCTGGCCGATCTGGAACGGGCGGTGGGCTTGCTGGAGTCGCCCACCCTTACCGCCAAGATGGCGAATCTGATCGGCGGGCCGCTGGAGTTTGCGGTGCGCAAGCTGCCGGCAGCGGTGTCCTCGCGCATCCAGGGCGTGACTGAGGCAGCCCTGTACAAGGCTGCGCAGACGGCGCTGTGGACGATGGACAATAAGCAGCCCGGCAAGCCGGCATCACCGCGCCTGCACAAGCTGGCGGCGGCCGCGTCCGGTGCGCTGGGTGGGGCAGGTGGCCTGCCGGCGCTGGCGATCGAGTTGCCACTGTCGACCACCATCATCATGCGTGCGGTGGCCGATGTTGCCCGTAGCGAAGGTTTCGATCTGAACGAGATGGCGACCCGCCAGGCCTGTCTGGAAGTGTTCGCGCTGGGCGGCAATTCCGGCCAGGACGATGCCAGCGAGACCGGTTATTATCTGGCGCGGGGCTTCACCACTGAGGTGATGCGGCATCTGTCGGCGGAGTTGGCCGGTAGCGCGATCAGCGGCAGCCACGGCGTGCTGCTCGGGTTGGGCCCGAAGGAAGCCGGCAAGTGGCTGGCCAGGATCGTCGAGAAGATCGCCGCCCGTTTTGGTGTGGTGGTGTCAGAGAAGTTTGTCGCGCAGGCGGTACCGGTGATCGGTGCGGTGGCTGGCGCCACCTTGAACACCATGTTCACCGCTTATTACCAGGACATGGCACGCGGACATTTCATCATCAAGCGGCTGGAGCTGAAGTACGGTTTCGATACGGTGCGGCTGGCCTATGGCGGGCTGACTGGCCGTCTGCGCCTGTGATGTTGCGTATCTCACGCAACTGATTGTGCTGGACGCGCCCTTCACCTGTTGCGAAGCCCATTCTGGCTAGCCTGTGTTCTTCTTTCGGAGCGAGGTCGCCATGAGCCAGTACAAGATCGCGGTTTTCGTCGGCAGTCTGCGCAAGGAGTCGATCAACCGGCGCTTGGCGCTGGCGCTGGAGAGGCTGGCCGGCGACCGCGCCAGTTTCGAGTACATCCAGATCGGCGATATTCCGCTGTACAACCAGGATCACGATAGCCAGTTCCCGGCGCAGGGTACGCGCATGAAGAACCAGGTACGGGCCGCCGATGCGGTGCTGTTCGTCACCCCCGAATACAACCGTTCCATTCCCGGTGTGCTGAAGAACGCGATCGACACCGCCTCGCGTCCTTACGGCGACAATGCCTTTGCAGGCAAGCCGGCGGCGGTGGTCGGGACCTCCATCGGCGCCATCGGCACTGCGCTGGCCCAACAGCACCTGCGCAACGTGCTGGTATTCGTTGATCTGGCGGTGATGCCGCAGCCGGAGGCCTTCCTGCACTTCAAGGACGGGCTGATCGAGGCCGATGGCAGTATCAGCAACGAGGGCACCAGCAAGTTCCTGCAGGGCTTCGTCGACAGGTTCCTGGCCTGGATCGAACGCCAGCAGCACGTCTGAGGTCGCAGACGGCAGGGCGGCGCTGAGGCTGCTCATGCGATAATCCGCACCCGGTGCTGCAACGGCACCGGGTGCTTGTTTCTGTATGCCAGCCCAACCCGCAGCCCTTGCAGGCTTGGGTTGTAGACAGGTTATCCACAGACTTGTACGTATCCCGGTGGGCGATGCCCACCTACCATGGCCGCACGGCCTTATTGCAGGAATAACGCTTTTCATGTCCGCCCGTACTGGTTTCCGTTCCGACCGCGATCGCGGTGACCGCAATGACCGCTCCGATCGCAGCGATCAGCGCATCGACGCCTTGCGCGTGCCCCCTCATTCGGTGGAAGCCGAGCAGGCCGTGCTTGGCGGCCTGATGCTGGCGCCGGAGGCCTATGATCGGGTCAACGAGGCGCTGACCGACAAGGATTTCTACCGGCGCGACCACCAGCTGATCTACCGCGCGATCCGCGAGCTGTCCGAACGCGACCGCCCGTTCGATGCGGTGACTCTGGGCGAATGGTTCGAATCACAGGGCAAGTTGGACATGGTCGGCGACGGCGCCTACCTGATCGAGCTGGCCAGTACCACGCCGTCGGCGGCCAACATCAGCGCCTATGCCGAGATCGTGCGCGACAAGGCGGTGCTGCGGCAGTTGATCCAGGTCGGCACCGACATCGTCAACGACGGCTTCCAGCCGGAAGGGCGCGACAGCTCGGAGCTGTTGCAGACCGCCGAAAAGTCGGTGTTCGCCATTGCCGAGCAGGGCGCGCGTGGTCGAACCGACTTCGTTGCCATGCCGGGCGCATTGAAGGATGCCTTCGAGGAGCTGCGCAACCGCTTCGAGAACGGCGGCAACATCACCGGTCTGCCGACCGGTTACAACGATTTCGATGCGATGACCGCCGGCCTGCAGCCGACCGATCTGATCATCCTGGCCGCGCGTCCGGCCATGGGCAAGACCACCTTCGCTTTGAACATCGCCGAATACGCGGCGATCAAGTCGAAGAAGGGCGTGGCGGTGTTCTCGATGGAAATGTCCGCATCGCAGTTGGCGATGCGTCTGATTTCGTCCAACGGCCGCATCAACGCCCAGCGCCTGCGTACCGGCCAGTTGGAGGATGAGGACTGGAGCCGCGTGACCGGCGCCATCCGCATGCTGAAGGAAACCAAGATCTTCATCGACGATACCCCGGGCGTGTCGCCGGAGATCCTGCGTTCCAAGTGCCGCCGGCTCAAGCGCGAGCACGATCTGGGCTTGATCGTGATCGACTACCTGCAGCTGATGAGCGTGCCGGGCAACAGCGAAAACCGCGCCACCGAAATCTCGGAGATCTCGCGTTCGCTCAAGGGCCTGGCCAAGGAGCTTCACGTGCCGGTGATCGCGCTGTCACAGCTCAACCGCTCCTTGGAAACCCGTACCGACAAGCGCCCGGTGATGGCCGACCTTCGCGAATCCGGCGCTATCGAGCAGGATGCGGACATGATCGTCTTCATCTACCGCGACGATTACTACAACAAGGAAAATTCGCCGGACAAGGGCTTGGCCGAGATCATCATCGGCAAGCACCGTGGTGGCCCGACCGGTTCGTGCAAGCTGAAGTTCTTCGGTGAGTACACCCGCTTTGACAACCTGAGCCACGATTCGGTGGGTTCGTTCGAATAAGCGGGAGCTGCTGCATGTCCACCGCCATTGTCTGGTTCCGCCGCGATCTGCGACTGCGTGACAACCCGGCGCTGCAGGCTGCGATTGAAGCTGGCCACGATGTCATCCCGGTCTACATCCATGCGCCGCAGGAAGAGGGCGCATGGGCACCGGGTGCGGCCTCCGACGCCTGGCTGCACCATTCGCTGCAGCAGCTTGATGCACAACTGCGCGCGACCGGCTCGGCGCTGCTGCTACGCAGTGGCGACAGCATGGCGCAGCTGCAGGCATTGGTTGCCGAAAGCGGAGCCGAGGCGGTCTATTGGAACCGCAAGTATGAGCCGGCCACGCAGCCGCGTGATGCGGCGATCAAGCGTGGCCTGCGCGAGCAGGGTGTGCAGGTGGAAAGCCATAACGGCTATCTCCTGTTCGAGCCCTGGGAGCTGGCCACGCTGCAGGGTGGGCCGTACAAGGTGTTCACCCCGTTCTGGCGCAACGCGCTGACCCGCTGGCGGTTGCCTGAGCTGTCTGATGCGCCGCGCACGCTGAGCCCGGTAAAACTGTCGGGCCTACCCTTGCAGGCGCTTGCCCTGGCACCGCGTCTTGGTTGGGATGCCGGCTTCTGGGAGCACTGGCAGCCCGGCGAAGCCGGCGCACAGGAAGCGCTGGAAGTGTTCGCCGAGGGCGCGCTCAATGGCTACCGCGAGCAGCGCGATCTGCCGGATCGCACGGGTACGTCGCTGCTGTCGCCACACCTGCATTTCGGTGAGATCGCACCGTGGCGTATCGCCCATACGCTGGAAGGCATGCGCAGCGCCGGTCGCGATGCGGACATCGATGGCTACATCCGCCAGCTGGGGTGGCGTGAGTTCTCCTGGCATCTGCTGCATCACTTCCCGCAGACCAGCGACGTCAATCTCAATCCACGCTTCGAACGTTTTGCCTGGGAGCCGGCGCAGCCTGAGATGCTGGCGGCGTGGCAGCAGGGCCGTACCGGTATTCCCATCGTCGACGCCGGCATGCGCGAGTTGTGGGCAACTGGTTACATGCACAATCGGGTGCGGATGCTGGTGGGCAGCTTCCTGTGCAAGCACATGCGCATGCACTGGAAAGAGGGCGCACGCTGGTTCTGGGACACGCTGGTGGATGCCGATCTGGCGAACAACAGCATGGGCTGGCAGTGGATCGCCGGCACCGGCGCGGATGCCGCGCCGTATTTCCGCGTGTTCAACCCGGTGACGCAGGCGCAGAAGTTCGATCCCAACGCGCGCTACATCAGCCGCTGGGTCCCGGAGCTGGCGGCACTGCCGGTGAAGGCGCGGTTTGCACCCTGGCAGTTCCCGCAGCTGCTGGCCGAGCTTGCGCCAGGCTACCCGACCCAGCCGCTGGTGGACCTTGCCAAGGGCCGGGATGAGGCCTTGGCCGCGTACCAGCGCTGTCGCTGACACGGGCTTAACGTGCAAGACAGTTAGATGAATGGATACCTGTGACGAAGGTATCGACTCACGCAGGTTGTGCATCGCGATGTTTATGCTTGCCCGGCAAATCCACGCTGGCCAGTCCGGCCTATCAGGAGACTCAGATGACCACCCTTACTGTTGTTCGTAATCTTTCCATTGGCTTGGTGGCGGCAGCCGTCCTCTCGGCCTGTGCTACCGGTGGCTCGTATGTGCAGCAGGACCAGTACGGCAATCAGACCCAGCAGCAGAACAAGACCGGCAAGGGCGCGCTGATTGGTACGGCCATCGGTGTGGCGGCAGGTCTGCTCAGCGGCGGTGATGCTACCGAGCGTCGCCAGCGTGCAATGGTCGGCGCCGGCATCGGCGCACTTGGCGGTGCCGCCATCGGCAATTACCAGGACCGCCAGGAACGCGCACTGCGTGAGCGCACTGCCAACACCGGTATCGACGTGCAGCGCGACGGTGACAACATCACCTTGAACCTGCCTGACGGCATCACCTTCGATTTCAACAAGACCACGTTGAAGCCACAGTTCTACGGTGCGCTGAATGGTGTTGCCAGCACCTTGAGCGAGTACAACCAGACCATGATCGAAGTGGTTGGTCACACCGACAGCATCGGTACCGATGCGGTGAACAATCGCATCTCCAAGGAGCGCGCTGATGCAGTGGCGGCGTATCTGTCGGCACAGGGCGTACAGCGCGAGCGTATTGAAACCCTGGGTGCAGGCAAGTCCTATCCGATCGCCGACAACAGCACCGATGCGGGCCGCGCGCAGAACCGCCGCGTCGAGATCCGCGTGATCCCGCTGCGTTCGTGATTGAAGTAGTTGTTTGATGCTGTAAAGGAAGGGCCGCGCAAGCGGCCCTTTTTTACTCCCTCCCTTGCGCCGTAGGCGCAGGGGAGGGAGTTGAAGCCAAAGCCAAGGCTATTCCGCCACTACGACGTTGTTGCGTCCCTTGCCCTTGGCCTCATACAGCGCGATATCGGCGCGTGCGAACCAGTCCTGCCAGCGTTGCTCGCCGGCATACAACGCTGCCCCAGCTGAGATGGTGATGCGACCGCCGGGTCCGCGCAGCGATTCATAGACTGCCTTGCGCAGGCGTTCGGTAAAACTGGCCAAGGCTTCATGGCTGCCGGTATTGGCAAGAATCACGAATTCCTCGCCGCCAAAACGAAATACCTGGTCGTTCTCTCGCAATTCAAAGCGCAGGATCGCGGCGATATCGGAAAGGGCAGTATCGCCAGCGGCATGACCGTAGTGATCGTTGACCGCCTTGAAGTTGTCGATGTCGATCACGATCAGACCTTGGCGGAAGCGCTCGTCGCGGATGCTGTTGATATGCGCTTGCAAGGACTTTTCCAGCGCACGCCGATTGGGTACGCCAGTCAGTGCATCCAGCGATGCCAGCATCTCCAGTCGGGTGCGGTCGCCTTGCAGGCGCCGCGAGAAGTGGTAGCCAAAGCCGAACACCAGCACGATGACGATCAGTGCCTGCAACTGTGCAGGATGCCCCAGCAGCAGGCCTGGCATCAGCAACAGACCGGCAACCAGCATCAGGTTGAGCGGGGTGGCGATCTGGTTGCGGACGATGAAGAAATTGGACATCAACGTCAGGTAGGTCCACGGCAAAGCGTCGCTGCCCAGACGCCAGGCGGAGAGCAGGCAGCCGCCCACCGTCGCCACGCACAACAGCACGCCACCCAAATCCAGTCGCGGCTTGCGTTGATGGATCCATACGCTGGCCTGCAGGGCCAGTGCCGACAGCAGGACGCTGGTGATGGCGGCGAATCTTTGCCCGTCAAACCACAGCCAGATCGCAAAAAACAGCAAGGCCAAGGTGGTCACCGGGGCGATGGTGCGCAGCGGTACGCTGCGCAATGCCTGCGGTAGCGATGGGTACGACTTTATGGATGCTTTTGGGTCCATATGCGGCGAAAGATAGCAGCGGCAATGTGTTTTCCGTATTCACCTGAATAGCGGCACTCAGCCTCTGGCGGGCTTTGTGCAGAAGGAGTACAAATGTACTCCATGACCGATCTCAGCCCCCGCCGTGCTGCCATCCTTCGCTACATCCGTGACCAGGTGACTGGGCATGGGCAAGCGCCCTCGTTGGCTGAAATTGCCGCTGCCTGCGGGCTGGCCTCGCGCGGCGCTGCGCGCAAGCATGTGCTGGCCCTGAGCGAGGCGGGCCTGATCGAGGTGGCTGCTGGTCAGGCCCGCGGAATTCGTCCGGTGGGGCAGATTCCACGGGCGGAGCTGCTGCAGGTGCCCGTGCTTGGACGGGTTGCTGCCGGCGCGCCGATCGGTGCCGACGCGGAGTTGGCCGACACCTTGGCATTGGATGAGCGGCTGTTTGCCGCGCGCCCGGATTACCTGCTGCGCGTGCAAGGCGATTCAATGATCGATGACGGCATCTTCGACGGTGATCTGGTTGGCGTCCGGCGCAGCAGTGATGCGCGCAATGGACAGACGGTGGTGGCGCGGCTGGACGGTGAGTTGACCATCAAGCGTCTCGCGCGCAGTGGCACAACGCTGCGGCTGCTGCCGCGCAACCCGGCCTATGCGCCGATTGAAGTGCAGCACGATCAGGACTTCGCCATTGAGGGCGTGTTCTGTGGTCTGGTCCGGCGCGGCTGATGGGCGCGGTTGTTGCCCTCGACAGCCTGCTGCACGAACGCCGGGTATGGCGTGGCCGGCCTGCGCCACTGCCGGCCAGCCGTCAGCCGACGGGTCATGCGCTACTGGATGATGCGCTGCCTACCGGCGGTTGGCCGGAGTCGGCGTTGAGCGAAATCCTGTTGCCCGCAGAAGGCGTGGGTGAGCTGCGGCTGCTGTGGCCATCGCTGGCACGCTTGACCCAGGCCGGCGAGCGCGTGGTGCTGGTTGCGCCGCCACATATTCCCTATGCACCAGCCTGGCAGGCGGCGGGTGTCGACCTGCGCCAGCTGCAGGTGGTGCAGGCTGCGGATCAACGCGATGCGCTCTGGGCTACTGAACAATGCCTGCGTTCGGGCAGTTGCGGAGCCGTGTTGTGCTGGCCGCAGCTGGCCGAGGACAAGGCCTTGCGACGGCTGCAGGTGGCGGCCGAATCCGGGCAGACGCTGGGTTTCGCCAGCCGGCCGTTGCAGGCGGCAAAGAACCCTTCGCCGGCCGCCTTGCGTATCGCCATCGATGCGCAGCCGGCGCAGCTTCGGGTGTTGAAGTGCCGTGGTGGCATGGTGCCGTCGCGGCCATTGCCGTTTGCCCGGGAGCAGTAAACCATGCGCTGGGCCTGCATCCTGTTGCCACACCTGGCCATGGACGGCGTCTTGCGTGGCTGTGCCGAACCTGACGCGGCGCGGGTATTGATCAGTGGGCCCAGCCAGCGGCGGGTGCTGCATGCAGTCAATCCCGCGGCGGCGGCGTTGGGGTTGAAGGCGGGGCAGTCGCTGGTGACGGCACAGGCATTGGCAACCGGGTTTGAAATACACCCGCATGAGCCGGATGCGCAGTCGGAGTGGCATCGTTTTCTTGCGGCTTGGGCGTATCAATTCAGTTCGCAGGTCAGCCTGCAGTATGCGCAGGCCTTGATCATCGAAATCGAGCACAGCCTGGCGCTGTTCGGCCCGTGGCCGAAGTTCGAGGCGCGCCTGCGGCAGGAGTTGGGTGCCCTGGGTTTCCGTCACCGCATCGCATTGGCGCCCAACCCGGTGGCTGCACGCGCCTTGGCCAATGCGCGTGATGGTTTGAGTGTGGATGAGGCTGGCTTGGCCGCATTGCTCGGGCAGTTGCCGGTAGCGCGGGCTGGCTTTGGTGCCAGTGCCTCGGCGGCGTTCGCGCGCATGGGCATCCGTAGCGTCAAACAATTGCAGGGCCTGCCACGGGCCAGCATCAACCGGCGTTTTGCTCCTGATGTGCTGCGACAGCTGGATGCCTTGCTTGGCGAGCGCGCCTTCGTATTGCAGCCGTATCAGCCGCCGGATGTGTTCGAGCTGCGCATCGAACTCGGCTACGAGGTGGAATCCTCGCAGGCCTTGCTGTTCCCGTTGCGACGCTTGACCTCGGACCTTGCCGCGTTCCTGGCCGGTCGCGATGGCAGCGTGCAGCGTTTTGCGCTGTTGCTGGAGCACGAGGATCGGCCGCCCACCACCTTGGAGATCGGCCTGCTTGCGGCCGAGCGCGATGCCAGCCTGTTGTTCGAGATTGCCCGCAGCCGACTGGAGCAGGCCAAGATCCCGGCGCCGGTGCGTCAGTTCGGCCTGCGCGCCGATCAGTTGCCGGCGTTTGTGCCGGAACACCGTGAGCTGTTTGATACCCGTCCGCAGCAGAGCATGCCGTGGGAGCAATTGCGCGAACGCCTGCGCGCTCGCCTGGGTGATCAATCCGTGCACGGCCTGCGCGTGCATGCCGACCATCGGCCTGAATATGCCTGGCGTGGCGAGGTGGCTCCAGCTGCTGCTTCAGCGCCAACAGCCAACAACCTGCCATCGCCAGTACGTCCCGGTTGGTTGCTGCGCACGCCGCAGCCCTGGCCAGGGGCAAGCCCGGAACTGCTGTCGGCGCCGGAACGGATCGAGAGTGGCTGGTGGGATGGCGATGATGTACGCCGGGATTACTACCGGGTCAGCACCCGCTTTGGCCAGCAGGCCTGGGCTTGGCGCGAGGCGGGCGGCGAGGGTGGCTTCATGTTGCAGGGCTGGTTCGCATGAATACCGCTTATGCCGAACTGCATTGCCTGTCCGCTTTCAGTTTCCAGCGCGGCGCATCGACTGCGGATGAATTGTTCGCGCGGGCCAAGGCGCATGGCTACCAGGCACTGGCCATCACCGACGAATGCACGCTGGCCGGCATTGTGCGTGCCTGGCGCGCGTCCAAAGAAACTGGCTTGCAGCTGATTGTTGGCAGCGAAATTCAACTGGAAAACGGTGCCAAGCTGGTCCTGCTGGTGGAAGACTCCGCAGGCTACCAAGCGCTGTGCTGGTTGATAACCCAGGCAAGGCGGCGCGCGGAGAAGGGCGAATACCGGTTGTTGGCCGAGGACCTGGCGTCGATTGATCGCAGCGGCCTGCTGGCCTTGTGGCTGCCTGCGGCACAACCGGAATCTGCCGAGGGCATGCAGTTGCGCGAATGGTTCCCGCAGCGTTGCTGGATCACGGTGGAACTGCACCACGGTGCCGATGATGAGGCGCGCCTGCAGCAGCTGCAGGCACTTGGCGCACAGCTGCAGCTGCCCTTGGTGGCTGCCGGCGACGTGCATATGCATGCGCGCGGACGCCGGGCATTGCAGGATGTGATGACGGCCATCCGCCACCGCGTCACCGTTGCCGAGGCCGGGCAGCGATTGTTCGCCAATGGCGAGCGGCACCTGCGTCCTCTGCAGGCATTGCAGATGATCTATCCAGCCGAGTTGTTGCAGCAGACGCTGTGCATCGCCAAACGCTGCGCCGGGTTTGATCTGAAAGAAGCCGTCGACTATCTGTATCCCAGCGAGGTGGTACCCGCCGGTTACACCGCGCAGTGCTGGCTGGCCGAGCTGGTGGCGCGTGGTGCAGGCAAGCGTTGGCCGGATGGAACGCCGGCGCAGGCGCAGGCCTTGATCGAAAAGGAACTGGGTCTGATCGCCAAGAAAATGTACGCTTCGTACTTCCTTACCGTGCATGATCTGGTGGCCTATGCGCGCAGCATCGGCATCCTCTGCCAGGGTCGCGGATCTGCGGCCAATTCGGTGGTGTGCTTCGTGCTTGGAATCACCGAGCTTGATCCTTCGCATAGCCATCTGCTGTTCGAACGCTTCATTTCAGATGACCGCGATGAGCCGCCGGATATCGACGTCGACTTCGAGCACGAACGACGCGAGGAAGTCATCCAGTACGTGTTTTCACGCTATGGCCGTGAGCGTGCCGCCTTGGCTGCCGTCGCCACGCAATACGGCGGGCGTGGCGCCCTGCGTGATGTGGCGCGGGTGCTGGGCATGCCTGGCGACGTGATCACCCAGCTGACTTCCTGCGTCGGCCACTGGTCGGACAGCATTCCAGACGAGGAGCGCCTGCGCGAACATGGCTTCGACCCGGATAGCCCGTTGCTGCGCCGCATTCTGATATTGGCCAACGAGTTGATCGATTTCCCGCACTATCTGTCACAGCATCCGGGTGGCTTCGTCATTTCCGAGCGTGCCCTGCACAGCATGGTGCCGGTGGAAAACGCGGCGATGGAAGCGCGCACGGTGATCCAGTGGGACAAGGATGATCTTGAAACGCTGGGCCTGATGAAGGTCGATGTATTGGCCTTGGGCATGCTCACCGCGGTGCGCCGTTGCTTCGATCTGATCCAACGCTATCGCGGCCTGCATTTCACCCTGGCGACGATCCCACAGGAAGACGAGAAAACCTACGCGATGATCAGTCGCGCCGACACCATCGGCGTGTTCCAGATCGAATCGCGCGCGCAGATGGCGATGTTGCCCAGGTTGCAACCTCGCACCTTCTACGATCTGGTGATTGAGGTCGCCATCGTACGCCCCGGGCCTATCCAAGGTGACATGGTCCATCCTTACCTGCGTCGGCGTAAGAAGGAGGAACTGATCAGCTATCCATCAGTGGCGCTGGAGGCAGTGCTCGAACGAACCTTGGGTGTACCGCTCTTCCAGGAACAGGTGATGCAGATCGCGATGGTGGCAGCGGGCTACAACGCCAGCGAAGCCGATGGTCTGCGTCGTTCGATGGCGGCATGGAAGCGTCACGGTGGGCTGGAACCACACCGGTTGAAACTCACCGAAGGCATGCTGGAACGCGGCTATCCGCTGGCGTTCGCTGAGCGCATCTTCGAGCAGATCAAGGGTTTCGGCAGCTATGGTTTTCCGGAAAGCCACGCGGCCAGTTTCGCGCTGATCGCCTATGCCAGCAGTTGGTTGAAATGCCACCATCCGGCCGAGTTCACCTGCGCACTGCTCAACAGCCAGCCGATGGGTTTCTACAGCCCGGACCAGCTGCTGCAGGATGTGCGCCGGCATGGGGTGGCAACGCGGCCGTTGGATGTGCGTTACAGCGGCTGGGAATGCTCCCTGGAATGGGAACGCGACGGTGAGCGGCTGGCGATCCGCCTGGGCTTTTGCTTGGTGCGTGGCTTCAACGCGGAGGACGCATTGCGCATCGAGCAGGCTAGGGCGCAGGCCGCGTTCTCCGATATCGCCGACCTGTGCCGGCGTGCCGATCTTGATGCACGCGCCCGTGCCTTGCTCGCTGATGCAGGTGCCTTGCGCGGCATGGCCGGCAACCGCCATCGGGCACGCTGGGCAATTGCCGGTGTCGAAGACCAGCGGCCCTTGTTTGATGATCAACCGGCAACCGCTGAAGCCGATGTCGCCTTGCCTATGCCCAGCGCCGGTGAGGATCTGAACGCCGATTACGCCTTGCTGGGAACAACGCTTGAACTGCACCCGCTGGCGCGTCTGCGACGGCAGCTGAGTGCGCGTCGTTGTCGCAGTTCAAAGGATCTGGAGAGCATGCGCAGCACCGGCAATGTGTCGGTGGCCGGGTTGGTGCGCGGGCGCCAGCGGCCAGCAACCGCCAGCGGTGTCACCTTCATCACGCTGGAAGACGAGTTCGGCCAGATCAACGTCGTGGTCTGGCGGCAGCTGGCCGAACGCCAGCGGCAAGTGTTCCTGGAATCACGGCTGCTGCAGGTCAGCGGCCGGCTGGAAGCCGAGAACGGCGTGCGTCATCTGATCGCACGCCGCCTGGATGATCTGTCGCCGTTATTGGGCAGCCTGGACGTGCGTAGCCGAGACTTCCATTGATGGCCAGTATCCGGCTACGCTGCCACGCTGCGGAGGTGTGCCGGGATACTGGCGCGCAACTACACCGCGTTGAAGCTGGCAGCCAAGGTGCCAACCACCAGCACCCAACCGTCCACCAGCACGAACAGCAGTATCTTGAACGGTGCCGAGACCAACATGGGCGACAGCATCATCATGCCCATCGACATCAGCACGCTGGAGACGACCAGGTCGATGATGACGAACGGGATGAAGATCAGGAAGCCGATTTCGAAGGCGGTCTTCAGCTCGCTGGTGACGAAGGAGGCAACCAGTACCGGGAACGGAATCGCATCCGGGCTGGCATACGGACCTTGTCCGGCCAGACCGGCGAAGGTCATCAGGTCGGTCTCGCGGACCTGCGCCAGCATGAAGGCGCGCAGTGGCGCAGTGGTCAGCTGCCAGGCGGTCTGGAAGTCGATCTGACCATCCAGATACGGCGCCATGCCGGTCGACCACGACTTGTCCCAGACCGGCATCATGATCATCGCGGTCAGGAACAGGGCCAGGCCAAGCAGGATCTGGTTGGACGGGGTCTGCCCGGTGCCCAGGGCCTGACGCAGCAGGCCGAGTACGATGATGATGCGGGTGAAGGCGGTAAGCACCAGCAGCATCGACGGCAACAAGGTGATTGCCGTCATCAACAACAAGGTCTGCAGCGGCAGGCTGACCGGCGCACCGCCGATCTTGCCGACGTTTACGTCCGGCAGCGCTGGTACCTGCGGGCCGGGTGCGGCCCAGGCGAACAGCGGCAATGCCAGCATCGCCAGCACGATCAGTACTTGCCAGAGCGCACGTGAGTTGAAACCGCGAGAGTTGAAACCTTGGCCCGACATGTTCAGGAGTCCTTGCGCAGCTTCTGTGCCAGCAGCTGGGCGAAATTCGGTAGTTGTTTGAGATTGGGCAGGGCCGGAGCGGGCGTCTGCGGCAGCGGCTCAGGTAGCTGGTGCAAGGTGCTGATGCCGCCGGCGGTGATGCCCAGCAGCAGCTGCTGGCCATTGACGTCGACTACCACCACGCGTTCCTTGGCGCCGACATTGATGCTGGCGACGACCTTCAGGCCTTCGGCCGGGCGAAACGCGCCGCCGGGCATGCGCTTGAGCAGCCAGCCCAGGCCAATGATCAGGCCCAGCACCAGCAGCAAGGTAACGAACGCGCCGAACAGGCCGGGTGCGCTGGCCGCGTGCTGGCCGACCGGCGTTGCCGCCTTGGCGGCCGGCGCGGCATAGGCGAGCAATGCGATCAACGCAGTCTCCGGATGCGCTCGCTGGGGCTGACCACGTCGGTCAGACGCACGCCGAAGCGATCATTGATGACCACGACTTCGCCGTGCGCGATCAAGGTGCCGTTGACGAACACGTCCAGCGATTCGCCAGCACCACGCTCCAGTTCCACCACCGAGCCCTGGTTGAGCTGCAGCAGGTTGCGGATCGGCAGGCGCGCGCGGCCGACTTCCAGCGACAAGGTCACCGGTACGTCGAGGATGACGTCCAGGTCCAGGTCGGTATTGATGTTGTTGTCGGCCTGCAGATTGGTGAACTGTGCCGGCGATACGCCGTTTTCAGTTTCGGGGGACTGGTTGTCATTCATCGGTGTTTTCCTGAATCGCGGGAACGTTGGGGCGCTTTCCCGGCGGATGGGTAGCAGTGATCTTGATGGCGTTGCGTTCGTTGGACACACCAAATTCGCCGGTGAATACCGGGATGCCTTCCACGCACAGCGGCACCTGCTTGGGCATTTCGATCGGCAGTACATCGCCGATCTTCAACCTGGTCAGCTCGCGCAGGCTCATGCGGCGCTTGGCCAATACGCTGGACAGCTCGACTTCGGCGGTATCGAGCTGCTCGCGCAGCATGATGGCCCAGCTCTCGTCGCGGTCATTGCGATCGCTCTGGATGCCGGCATCGAGCAGCTCGCGGATCGGTTCCAGCATCGAGTACGGCAAAGTGATATGGATGTCGCCACCGCCACTGTCCAGTTCGACGTGGAAGCGGCTGACCACTACGTATTCGCGCGGGCTGACGATGTTGGCGAAGTGCGGGTTGATCTCGGAGTTGATGTAGTCGAAATCGACGTTCATCACCGGGCCCCAGGCTTCGCGCAGATCGGTGAAGGTCTGCTTGAGCATCAGCTGGATCACGCGCATTTCGGTAGCGGTGAACTCGCGGCCTTCGATGCGGGTCGGGTAGCGTCCATCACCGCCGAAGAAGTTGTCGACGATGGCGAACACCAGGGTCGGCTCGAACACGATCAGGCCGGTGCCGCGCAGCGGCTTGAAGCGGATCAGGTTGAGGTTGGTCGGCACGTACAGCGAATGCAGGTAGTCGCCGAACTTGATCAGCTCGATGCCACGCACCGACAACTCGGCCGAACGCCGGATCAGGTTGAACAGGCCGATGCGCCACAGGCGCGCGAACCGCTCATTGACCATTTCCAGGGTCGGCATGCGTCCGCGGATGATGCGGTCCTGGCTGGCGAAGTCGTAGGAACGGGCTTCGCCAGGTGCCGCCTCCGGCTCGGCGGTATTGACCGAGCCGGAATCGACGCCGTGCAGCAGGGCGTCGATCTCGTCTTGGGACAGCAGGTCGTTGATGCTCATCGTGGCGCCTTACTGGGTCACAAAGCTGGTGAACAACAGCTCGTCGGCGCTGTTCTGGCCGGTCTCGGCCTTCATCAGCTTCTGCACTTCGGACAGCGCCGAAGCCTGCAGCTTTTCCTTGCCCGCGCGGTCGGCGATCTGGGTGGGCTCGACCTGCGAGAACAGCATCAACAATTTGGCGCGGATGGCCGGGGCGTGGGTCTGCAGCGCAGCCAGTGCCAACGGATCACGGGTCATCAGCTGCACCTCGACCTGCAGGTAGCGCGGGCCATCGATCGGGCCGCTGAGATTGACCACGAAGGCCGGGTCCAGCGCGAAGTACTGGGCCGGGGCCGGTGTCTTGGGCTTGGCTTCCTTGCCAGCTTCGGCGTGGTCCTTGCCCTGGGTGAAGTACCAGACGCCGCCGCCGGCTGCGGCAGCAGCGAACACGGCGATCAGGGCGGGAACCAACAACGAGCGCTTCGGTTTGCTTGCCGCTTCCTTGGTGGGTTCAGCTTTGCGGTTTTTATCAGCGGCAACGGCCACGTGGAGCTCCTCAGGATTGCTGCCCAGTCAGATGCAAGGGCTGTGCCGGAGGAGGTGAATGGGCTGGCGGCGGGAATTTGACGCGGTCGTGCGGCTTTGTGGGAGCGGTGTAAACCGCGAAGCTGACCATCTAACAGATCACCAGCTTCGCGGTTTACACCGCTCCCACAAAAGCTGAGGGGTCATATCCATATCGCATTCCAATATGGATAGAAGCGCGGCGAACTCACCAGCCCGGCTCTGACCGGGTTCATGATGATGTAGCGGGCTGTTGCTCTTATGTCCTGATCTTTGCGCAAGGCACGATCATGAAAGCCAGGCGCCCAGATGGGGCGGTTGATTGATTCTGGCAAGCTGCGTGCCGTATTGGATTTGATACTCCGCACCAATGAGCTGAGATTTGTGCAATCGCCCAGCTGGACCAGGCCATGCCAGTGATCTGGCATCAGTATCCAGGCCAGTAGTCGTGCATCACGCCAAAGCTGGGGGTGGTACAGGGCTTGGGCGATGCGAGAGGCCAGTTGGAAGTCCAGAAACAGTGGCTGACGAGCTAGCGTAGTGAAGGTGAGCAGGTATGCGTGGCCGGGTAGGGATATCCGGCCTGTGCGGAGGGTTTTGGATCCTGGCTTTGGGTTGATTGCTGGAAGCGCCATCTACGCAGGATGGCGCTGCGGCTTCCCAAGTGCTGTCAGCACCGTGATCGTTTGTAGATGGGTGGATGGATCATCAGCTTCGCGGTTTACACCGCTCCCACAAAAGTAGTCAGCCTTGTGGAAGCGGCGTCAGCCGCGAAGCAGGAGGTGTTTCAGGTCATCAGCTTCGCGGTTTACACAGCTCCCACAAGTCACTTCTCTCAGGCATACGCATCCAGCAGGCCGCGCATGCGCAGGTTGTGGCTGGAAGCTGCGGGGAGGTCGGTGCCTTCCAGTTGCTTGCCGGTTGCCAGGCCGCCGCCAGCCTCGCCCTTGTCGCCTTGCTGCTGTGGCGTGGATTGCTGGCCCACATCGGCGTGGCTCAGCTGCAGGCCCTGCTCGCCGAGCATGTCGCGCAGGCGCGGCAGACTGCTTTCCAGGGCGTGGCGGACATCGGCGTGGGCGCTGCTGAAACTGGCGTGGACGCGGTCACCGTCCAGCTGCAGCTTGACGTCGATCTCGCCCATGTTTTCCGGGTTGATGCGGATGTGGGCGTGACCGATCTTCTGCTCCGCCAGCCAACCGACGCGGGCGCCGATGGCTTCGTCAAAGTCGCCGGCATTCAGGTCCGGGGTTGGCGTGGGTGCGGTGATGCTGCTGGCCGGGGCGCTTGCGCGGACTTCCTGCAGTGCCTGGTTATGCAGCAAGGACGCAAACGTGGTCGGCGCCGAGGTATCGACATCGAGATTGAGGGTGCTCGCATCGTCGTTCGCTGCCACAGCGGCCAAGGGCAGGCTCAACTCTGCGCTGGCCTCGTCAGCGCTGATGGTCGCTGGCTTGGCTGCGGCAGCAGCCGGAACAGCTGGCAGGGCAGGGAGCGCCGCCGCCGTCGGATTGGCTGGCGCGGTCTCATCCTGGTTGGTGGCTGCCAGGGCCGCTGGCGCCTGCGCTGCAGGTTCCGTTGGCTGGGCAACGATCGCAGACAGCCCAAACGGCGGCCAGGGCGCATCTTCCGCGGTGCTCTGCGTGTCGGGCTTGTCGTCGTTGCTGCTACTGCTGTCCGTCGCGGTGCTCTGTTCCGTGGTGGTTTCGCTGGTGCTGTCTTCGCCGTGCGCTTCGTTGGCGGGCTTGGCGTCAGTGCTGCCTGGCTTGCTGGCCGCAGGTTTCTGCGTGGCTGGCTTGCTGTTGAGCATTGCGTCGAAGCCGTTGTCGCTGGGCTTGTCGGTGCTGTTGCTGCGCGCGCCGCTACTGCTGTCGATGCTGCTGGCACCGCCGAGTGCGGAGGAAAGAACATTCACTGGCTCTCTCCCTCGGCGTCGCCTTCGGTCTTCTTCAAGCGCGCACGGCGGGCACCGATATCGTCCATTTCGCGCTGGTCGCGACGGTCAGCGACCTGCTTTTCCTGCGCGCGATAGCTGGCGGCCAGCTGTTCCAGCACGGCCTTGTCGCGGCTGGCCAGCAGCAGGCGGGCGCGTTCGGCGTCCACCCGTTCCTGGTTGCTGTCCACGGTCTTGCTCTGTGCTTCCACCGCGTTGTCGAGCCGATCGAGAAAGGCGCGGCGGTTGAGCAGCTGCGCGGCGCTGGTGGTGGCCAGTTGCGCGTTGGCGTACTCCTCGGCGTACTGGCGTAACTCGGACAGCCGCGATTGATGCATGTCCAGGGCTTGCTGGCGTTCGGCCAGGGCTTTGGCGACTTCATCTTCGCGGTCCTGCGCGTGGCGCAGCAGCGGGTCCAGGCGACGGCTAGGGCTCATGCGGGCGTCTCACTATCTACCAGTTGGTGCAATGCACTGAGGCTGTGGCTCAGGTCGGCGGCGTTATGCACGTCCTGGCCAAGGAATTCCATGATCTCCGGCCACCGGTCCAGTGCTTCGTCGGTGAGCGGGTCGTTGCCGCGCTGATAAGCGCCAATGGCAATCAGGTCGCGGTTGGCGGTGTAGGCCGATACCAGCTGCTTGAGCTTGCGGATACGCGCGCGCCAGACGTCGTCGGCGATGTCCTGGACCACGCGGCTGACCGAGGATTCGACATCGATGGCCGGGTACAGGCCGCTGTCGGCAACGCGGCGCGACAACAGGATGTGACCGTCGAGGATGGCGCGGGCGGCGTCGGCAATCGGGTCCTGCGGATCGTCGCCTTCGGTGAGCACGGTGTAGAAGGCGGTGATCGAGCCGCGGCCTTTGGCACCGTTGCCTGCGCGCTCGACCAGCGCCGGCAGTTTGGCGAACACCGACGGCGGGTAGCCGCGGGTGGTTGGCGGCTCGCCAACCGACAAGCCGATCTCGCGCTGGGCCTGCGCGAAGCGGGTCAGCGAATCCATCAGCAGCAGCACGTTCAGGCCCTGGTCGCGGAACCACTCGGCGATGGCGGTGGCGCGATAAGCGCCGTGCAGACGGGCGAGCGGGGGCCGGTCGGCCGGGCTGGCGACAACCACTGCGCGGCGCAGGCCTTCCTCGCCCAGCGTGGACTCGACGAAGTCACGTACTTCGCGGCCGCGTTCGCCGATCAGGCCGACCACGATCACGTCAGCGGCGGTGAAGCGGGTCATCATGCCGAGCAGCGTCGACTTGCCGACACCGGAGCCTGCGAACAAGCCGACACGCTGACCGCGGCCAATCGGCAACAGCGAATTGATCGCGCGCACGCCGACATCCAATGGCTGGGTGATGGGCTCGCGTGCCAGCGGGTTGATCGAGACGCCGGCCATGCCGACCACGCCCTCGGCGCGGATCGGGCCCTTGCCGTCGAGGGGAATGCCATCGGAGTCGATGACGCGGCCGAGCAGGCCTTCGCCGACCTCGACACCGCCGCGGCGGTAGGAGGGCACAACGCGTGCGTTGGGCAGTAGGCCATGCAGTTCGGCGCTTGGCATCAGATACGTGCGGTCACCGGAGAAACCGACAACCTCGGCATCGACCCAGCCGCCATCGATGATCTCGACCTTGCAGCTGGCGCCCATCGGCGCTTCGCAGCCAACGGCTTCAAGGGTGAGGCCAACGGCGCGACGGAGAATGCCTTCGCGAACCAAGCCGTGGCCGCCACCGGCATCGAGCGATATTCCATCCAGACGCGCGGCCAGCCGCAGGTTGCGTGCGGCAGCCCAGTCAGCGGGAGCTGGGGAGGGTGATGTGTTCATTGCGTGGCTCCGGCGCGCCGCAGCACGGTCGCCAGCGCCGCGCGCAGGCGCGCATCAAGGGTGCCGTCGACGCGCACGGCCTCGGCATGCACGCGCAGGTCGCCACGGCTGAGGCTGTGGTCAGGCACCAGACGCTGGCCGGCGGGCAGGGTCAGCAGATTGCTGATCGCAGCAATGTCATCCGGATGCAGGCGGACTTCAACGTCGCGGTTGGTGCCGCTGACGGTGTCCAGCGCCTCATCGATCAGATCCTTCAGCAGCGACGGATCGGCCTCATAGGCGCGGCTGATCAGGGCGCCGGCGATACGTACCGACAGTTCGCCGAGTGCGCCAACCACTTCGTTCTCCAGTCGCACCAGCGGGCGGCTGAAGTTGTCGAGGATGCCTTCGATCTGCGCGGTCAGACGGCGTACTTCGGCCTGGCCCTGCGCATAGCCTTCGGCATGGCCTTGCTGGAAGCCTTCTTCCTGGGCGGCATCGCGGATCGCCTGGATCTCGTCCAGGGTCGGCGGCTGCAAGGCGGGAACTGCCGGCTCGGCAACGATGGTTTCCAGCGACGCAAGATCGAAATCCTCCGTCACCGACTGGCCGGCCGGTGCGTTGAGGTCCGGGGCGTGCCAGCGCACGGCGTTGATCACAGCATCGCCTCCGCAGCGCCACCGAGGGTGATGGTGCCTTCATCGCCCATGCGCTTGACGATGGCGAGAATCTCGCGCTGCGCGCCTTCCACGTCGGACAGGCGTACCGGGCCGCGTGCCTCCATGTCTTCGAGCAGGATCTCGGCGGCACGCTGGGACATGTTGCGGGTGATCTTGTCGCGCACCTTGATGTCGGCGCCGCGCAGGGCCAAGCCAAGGCGTTCGCCGCTGACTTCGCGCAGCACCAGCTGCATTTCGCGGTCGTCCAGGTCCACCAGGTCGTCGAACACGAACATCAGGTCCTGGATGCGGCTGCCCAGCGGCGAATCGATGCGGGCGATCTCGGTGAGGATGACCTGGTCCTGGCCACCGTCCATGAAGTTGAGGATGTTGGCGGCACACTGCACGCCACCGATGTTCGACGACTTCAGGTTCTGGTTGCCGGCAAACTGGCGTTCCATGATCTCGTTCAGTTCATTCAGCGCATTCGGCGGAATGCCGTCGAGGGTGGCGATGCGCAGCAGCACGTCGACGCGGGTGCGCTCGGGCAGCAGCTTCAGCGCTTCGGCGGCCTGGTCGGTTTCCAGGTGGGCCATGACGATGGCGATGATCTGCGGGTGCTCGTTGCGGACCAGATCGGCGACTGCACGCGGGTCCATCCACTTCAGGGCATCCAGGCCAGTCGTATTGCGGCCGAGCAGGATGCGGTCGATCAGGTTGCTGGCTTTCTCATTGCCCAGCGCCTGTACCAGCATGTTGCGGATGTAGTCGTCGGAGCCGACGCTCAGCGAGGTCTTGTTGCCCAGCTCAGCACCAAAGTCGTCCATCACCTTCTGCACCTGCTCGCGGGTGACGTCGGTGAGGGTGGCCATGGCGATGCCGATCTTCTGCACTTCCTTCGGTTCCATGTGACGCAGCACTTCGGCCGCGTCGGTTTCGCCGAGCGACAGCAGCAGTACGGCGGCACGTTGCACGCCGGTCATCGGCATTGCATCAGTCATTTGACACCCATCCCTTCACTACCTGGGCAACCCGCTTGGAGTCGGTCTTCACTGCTTCGCGGGCCATGCGCAGGCGTTCTTCGTATGCGTCCACCGGCAAGGCCAGGGTAGGGGTTCCATCCAGATGCAGGCGATCGGCGGCCAGGGCTGGCATTTCGGTGCCATCGTCCAGCACCTGCACGTCGGCGCGCAGCGGATCTTCCGCGCCCGGCAAGGCCTTGGGCGTGCCGGTGATCTGACGCAGGGCGGGGCGCAGCACGCCGAACAGCAGGGCCAGCACCACGACCGCGCCAAGGACCAGACGCAGTGCATCGCGTACCTGCGGGTTTTCCCACCACTTCGGCGCTTCCACTGGCACGGACTCTCGCACGAACGGCGCATTCATCACCGACACGGTATCGCCGCGTTCGGCGTTGAAGCCGACGGCCTGCTTGACCAGTGCTTCGACGCGGGTCAGTTCGGCGGCGCTGAGCGGCTGGTCGGTCTGCTTGCCGTTGGCACCGGCACGCGGCACGTGGTCAACCAACACGGCAACCGAGACACGATTGACCCGGCCCGGCGGCTGACGGGTGTGCTGCAGGGTGCGGTCCAGCTCGTAGTTGCGGGTGGAATTCTTGGAGGTTTCGGTCGGCGTGGCGGCGGCAGTGGGCGGCGGTGCAGCCGCAGCGCCCGGCGGCGTGTTGCTGGTTGCGCCGGGAATGCCCTGCGGGCCCGCGGTGGCGCTGCTGTTCTCGCTGATCTGCTCGCTGCGCACCTTCTGCGGCTCACCGTTGAACAGCTCGCGTGCTTCTTCGGTGACCGAGAAATCCATGTCGACGCTGACTTCCGGGTTCACCCGCCCGGCACCGGTCATCGGTTCCAGCAGTTCGCGGATGCGCTGGTTGTAGGAGCCTTCCAAGCGCCGGACCTGATCAAACTGGGCGGCGTTGAGCGCGGCGTCGCTGTTGGGATCGGCGATGGTGAGCATGCGCCCGCTCTGGTCGACCACGGTGACGCGCTCTGGTGCCAGATCGGGAATGCTGGAAGCCACCATGTGCACGATGGCATCGACCTGGTTGCGTTCCAGCTGCTGGCCACCACGCAGTTCCAGTACCACCGAGGCGCTGGCGACGTCGCGCTGGCGGGTGAAGGCGCTCGGCTTGGGAATAGCCAGGTGCACGCGTGCGTCGCGAACCGGACGC
The DNA here is from genome assembly GCF_056760135.1 of Stenotrophomonas sp. STEN023. Classification (NCBI taxonomy): domain Bacteria; kingdom Pseudomonadati; phylum Pseudomonadota; class Gammaproteobacteria; order Lysobacterales; family Lysobacteraceae; genus Stenotrophomonas; species Stenotrophomonas sp. STEN023. The sequence goes on from NZ_JBRREF010000019.1 coordinate 37,597, forward strand.
AGGCTGCTGATGGTGCGGACCAGCTCGGTTTCCAGCGCGTGCTGGTAGCGCGCGGTTTCGACGAACTGGCTGACGCCGAAGCCGGGATCGCGCTCCATCATTTCAAAACCGAGGCGGCCGCTTTCGGTCAGGCCGGAACCGGCCAGCTTCAAGCGTGCGTCGTGCACGTTCTTTTCCGGCACGCTGATCGCGCCGGTGGTGGCATCAAGTTCAAACGGAATCTGCGCCGAGCGCAGCAGATCGGTGGCCTCGGCTGTCGCCTTCTGGTCCAGCCCGGTGTACAGCGGCATCATCTGTGGCTTCTGCGCCCAGAAGAACACGAACAAGCCGGCCGCGACCGCAACCGCGATCATTGCCATCAAGCCCAGGCGACGGGTGATCTGCATGCTCTGCAGACGGTCGAACCAGGCGCCAGCCCGTTCCGGATTCAGTGATTCTCTGGACAGCGCGAGTGCCATGCGTGCGGATCCTTACAGCGGCATGTTCATCACGTCCTGGTAAGCCTGGACGAGACGGTTACGGACTTCCACGGTGGCGCGGAACGCCAGCGAGGACTGTTGGGAGGCGACCATGACCTTGGCCAGATCGGCGTTGGCATCGCCACGCTCGAATGCGGCAGCCAGCTGCCCGGACTTCTGCTGGGCTTCGTTGACGCCCTGGATGGCGCCCTGCAAGGCCTGGCTGAACGAAGGCGCGGCAACGGCATTGCCTTCGGCCAGCCCCTGGATCGCGTTGCTGCGCGGCATATCTCCGATGGGCGCGGCTTGCCCGACCTGGTTCTGCAGCGTGCGGATCTGGGAGAGAACAGAGGTGATGGAGTGGGACATCGTGCGGGGTTCCGGGCAACGTGTGGGGGAGCTGCTGGGACAGCTGCAAGTTGCGTGCCGGAACCGCGAAGGCCTTGATGTTCGTGAATGCGTCGTACGGAGGTGCGGTGCGTGTCGGAATTCCGACGCTGCCGGTCGGGCTATCAAGGCAGGCGCCGGTTTTGACGCCCAAATGGAAACGGCCGCCGGAGAACCGACGGCCGTCGAGCGGGCGGGACATTGATTTGTGGGTCAGGGCAGCCAGGCTGCGCGCCATTCATCCAGACCAGCACCTTCCAGCATCCAGTCGCGGTGGACGACGTGCTTCAATGCGTCGCCGGCCTGGCGGCGGGCAGCTGTGTCAGCCAGGTGCTCGCGGATGGCGCCCACCCATTCGCGGTGCCGGTTGCGCACGCGGGTGACGGGCAGGGCAGGGTCCTGGTAGGGGCCGACATCGCTGCATACCACCGGTACCGCACAGGCACCGTATTCGAGCAGGCGCAGGTTGCTCTTGCAGGCGTTGAAGCGGTTGTCTTCCAGTGGTGCGATTGCCAGATCAAGTTGCAGACCAGCCAAGGCGCGTGGATAGAGCGCAATCTCCACGCCCGGATGGAACTCGGCGACATGGGGGCGCAGGCGATCCGGGCACATACCGAAGAACACCCAATCCACCTCCTTCGCCAATTCGCTGACGACGTCGGCGATCATCTCCAGGTCACCGGTATGGCCAAGCCCACCAGCCCAACCAACCCGCGGTCGCGGGCTGTCTTCATGGCGGACCAGCGGCAGCTGCTTCCACCAGTTCACCGGTAACCGGTTGGCGGCGATGCGGATATCCGGATGCAGGCCGGCAAATGCCTCGGCCATTGCTGGCGTGGACACCACAAAGCGGTCGACCAGCCCGAGTGCCTTGCGCAGGCTGCGCAGCACATCGCGCGGCATGTGTTCCCGGTGTGCGCTTTTTGCTGGCAGGTTGGGCAGGTAGTCGTCCAGCTCGTAGATCTTCAGTGCGGACGAATAGCGGCCCATGCGCTGGATATTGTGCAGGTCGTCCTCGCTGACACGACGCTGAAGGATCACCACATCCGGATCGATGCGTGCCTGCTCCACCGGATCGAGCAGCGTTGCATAGACCACACCTTCGACATGGCCTTCCGACTTCAAGGCCTCGAACGGCTGGATCACCCGGTATTGGCCGCTGCCCCAGGGATCAGCAGGCTGCGCCAATACGCGCGGGACCGGCCGCCATGGCAATGGTTTCCACGAGAACTCGGATTCACCCAGCCGAAAGCCGCCGGCAACGTCCAGGCGCAGGCTGGGGTTGTAGGCGGGATCATGGGCGAGGACGGGCAGCCAGCGGTCCAGCAACACCGACTCTGCAGGCTCGGGTAATGGCGCGAACTGAACGGAGTGCAGGAGCAGTGCATCTGGCGTCCACACTGTGAGGTAGCCGCGTTGGCGCGCGCGCAGGCACAGGTCCACGTCGGCGCCGAGGTCAGCGAAGGTGGCGTGGTCGAAGCCATCCAGTGCGGTGAATAGTTCGCTACCGATCAGCAGACAGCTGTCTGCCACCGCTGAGTAATCCTGCGCCACCTGCAGGCGATTCATGTAGCCGGATGCATTCATGGCCATGCCCGCGAACGCTCGCCCACCACTGCCGAGCAGGCCAGGTACCAGGCCTGCATGGGTGATCGTGCCGTCGGCGGCTATGGTCTTGCCGCCGACGATGCCGACTTCGCTGCGAAGCGCATGGTTCATGAGCGCGTCCAGCCAGTGCGACTGCAATATGGCCACGTCCGCGCGGAGAAAAAGCAGGAACTGACCTGCTGCCTGCCCGGCAGCAACATTGCAGGCGGCTGCATGCGGCAATGGCGGGTCAAAAGCAAAGGCGCGGATTCTCCCCGCCGCCAATGGTTCGACTTTCCGCATCCAGTTACTGGCGTCGGGCTTGGCACCATTGTCGATCAACAGTAGTTCGTAATGCGGGTAGGTGGTTTTCTCCAGCAGGGAGATCACGCAGCGTTCGATGGATGCAAGTACGGCGTCCTGCGAGACCACCAGGATCATCGAGACCAGCGGCCGCCCGGTATGGCCATGAGCGATCCGATACAGACCTTCGTCACGCAGCGTAACGGTTGCATCGGGATAACCGCGCGCGTGCAGGTGGGCCGTGATTGCGCGCTGGTGGGCTGGGTGATCGGCATGTGGTGGGGCACAGCTGAGTAGGGGCTCCGGAATGTGCGCGATGCCCTCCAATCCGCCGTGCTGGATCAGGCGCAGGATCAGGTCGAGTTCGGCTGCTGTTCCTGCATCATCATCCATGCCGCCGATCGCCAGCGCAGTGGGCCGGTGGAACAGCCAGTGCCCAGCTAGCAGCGTCGGGTTCTCCAGCAGCAGGCTGAGATTGATATCTGGTCGCAGTGCGGGCGCCAAGTTGCGCTGTGCATCCACGTGCCACTCGTCGGCGTACATGGCGCATCTGGGGCTGTCATTGTGGGCAAGCTCAGCAAGCAACCTTCGCAGCCCGGAGGCGTGAAACTCGGTACCTGCATCCACGAACAGTACCCAGTCAGCAGGACTGGTACGCAGAGCATCATCCAGCGTCGTGTCCGTTGCGAGTCGGCGATGGAACCCGTTGAGATGTTCGGGCACGTTGGCGGTACCCTGAATGCAGATGCCGATGATCTCGGCAAATCGTGCCTGCAAGGGCAAACTGCCCAGTGTCCTGCGCAACGCACTGGCTGGATGGCCTCCGGCGCGAATCACGATCTCCACACAGCTATCTGGTAGCTGCCGCAACGCGGTCTGCAATGCCAGCCGCTGTGCCTGATTGAGCTGGCGTCGTGCTTGCCAATCGCGCAGAGGCCAGCGGGCTGTTGATATGAGCAGCGCTTGATCCAATGCTTCGATCAAGTCCACTTTCTCTGCGGGTTGTTGTCCGTCAAGTGGCGCGATGGACACTTCGCGAGTGTTGCCGCCTCGATACCAGCCAAGCGTACGCAGGGCCTCGCGGAATGCCTGGTGCCAGCTCTCTGCAATGCCGGGCTGGTCCCGCCCGCGTTGACTGAACTGGAAGCGCGATATACGGAAGTCGACCAGCGGGCGAGCAGTAATGGCGACCGGGCCTTGATGCAGCAGTTTGACGTACATTGTCACGTCGGCCAGCCAGGACATGTGGGTGCCGTTGAGTGCGGCCAGTTGTTCGCCCATTTCCAGCAACGGGGCACGCCGGCACAGTGCGACGCTTGGTTCGCCAAGAAAGTTCAGGGTGTGGTCGCCGAAGAAGTCGATCAGGTCCCTGCCGTCCACCAGTACGTCATGATTGGCGGGGAATGCGGTGGGCAGCTCATCGGGCAGGGGCATGCCTGCCTCGTCGATGAGCTGGCGGCGGGCGGTTGCCAAAGCCAGGCCTGGGACGCGTTCGAACGACTCCAGTAGGGTTGCGATGCAGTCCTCATGCAGTACGTCGTCATCGTGCAGAAACTTGATGTACTCGCCTTCGGCCAGGCTTATCGCTCGCGCGGTGCTGCGTACCTCCCACAACCGACCGGGGTTGCGCGAATAGCGCACCGGGAAGTCCACCCGTGCAGCAAAGGCATCCACGGCCGTCTGTACGTATCCCGCAGCCGAATCGTCGCAGACGACGATTTCCAGTGGGCGATGCGTCTGTCGGCCTACGCTTTCCAGTGCCTGCAGCAGCCAGCGGGCCTTGTATGCCGGAATAACCACGCTGACCAGTGGAGAAGATGTAGGAGTAAGGCTCATTGGCATCAGGCAGTGTTATGGTCCGCGATCGCTGCGTGGATGCGTTGCACCACGCGTTGCGAATTATTGGTGTCCAGGTACTGGAAGAACAGGCGACGGGCAACGAGATAGCGCTCATCGGGGAGGTGCTTTGGCTGTGCCAGCAAGGCATCCAGAGCGGTCAGCAGGGCATCGAAGGTGTTGGTAATTGGTCCAGGGAATGCCAGTTCCAGGTCGTACAGCAGCCCGTTCTGACGGGTGCGGTAGTGCTCAAGGTCGTAGGCGAAGCAAAGTACTGGCAGGTCAAGATAGAGTGCGTCGATGTAGACCGACGAGTAATCGGTGATGACCAGCGCGCTCTCGCGCAGCAATGGTGCAATTTCCTGGAAGTGCTCATGGCCAAGGTCCAGCAGCACATCGCCATCCAGATGGCGCACCGGATCCAGCGGCGCCGGCCCGTTGACCAGGTAGTGGCCGCGGATGCCGAGTACTGCGTCATGGCGGCGTAGCAGGTTCTTGAGTTGGGCTACTTCACCATCGCTGAAGCAATAGGAGCGCTCCATGGTGACGCTGGCGTCGCGGTAAGTCGGCGCGTAGAGCACCAGTCGACGGCCGCCGCACAGCGCTCGCACGCTGGCAACCTCGTCGCGCAGGCCCACGGGCAGGGAGTCTTCAGCGATGCGAAGGAAGTCGTTGCGAGGCAGGCCGGTGACCCACACATTGCGCGGTGGCAAGGGATGAAAAATCGCTGCCATGGCGTAGGCATCGGTTTCCGACGAGGCGACCAATCCAGTGTAGAAGCGGCGCTCGCGGCGACGATGGCGATCGCGGTCACCATGCTGACGTTGCTCGGGATTGGCCAGCGCAAACAACCGCTTGAGGGGGATGCCGTGCCACAGGTTGATCGTGATGCGCCGGTGCAGCCATGGCCGCGGCGCACCATAACGACTGTTGCGCCAGGCCAGTGACATGTCCAACGACGTGGAGTTTGTCAGCAGCAATACACGGCAACGGGCCAGTGCCCAGAGGCCAGCCACTGAATCGAGGCGGACCACGCGCACTCGCTCGTTTTCCTCGACACCAGTAGGCCATTGATCGGTACGCACGAACACCTGGCAACGAACACGCGGGTCGTCCTTCACCTGTTCATAGACCGCGCGTGCATTTTCGATGAACTGCCCGCGCTTGAGCGGGTGGTCGAAGAATGCCCAGTGGTCGCTCCGTTTGGGTATCAACAGATCCAGAAGCCGCCAGACGAGTAGCAGCGGGGTTCCAAACCACGCGGGTATCACGGCCATGCGTCCATCAGGCAGCGCGGACCTGCGCATGCGCGGTCAGCAGATCGCAGATATGGTCGACCTCAGCATCCTGCAGGTCCGGGTGGATTGGCAGGCACAATACCTGTCGGGCGGCGGCGTGGGCTACCGGCAGGTTGTCCGGTGCCGCAGACGGGAAGCCCCGGTACATCGGGAACTCGCTGATCAGCGGGTAGAAGTAGCGCCGCACCAGGATGTTCTCGGCGCGCAGCAGGTGGTACAACTCGTCGCGCTGCAATCGGTAGTCGTCGCCGACGAGTATTGGGAAATAGGCGTGGTTGTGGCGTACCTCCGGCGGGCGGGACAGGCATTTGATGCCAGCGATACCGGTCAGGCGTCGCCGGTAGAGGGCATCAATGGATGCTCTGCGGGCCAGCGCGTTGTCGATGTGCTTGAGTTGGAGCAGGCCGAATGCTGCGCTGACCTCGTTCATCTTGCCATTGATGCCGGGCGCCACCACGGTGGTTTCGTTGACGAACCCGAAGTTCTTCAGATGGTCAATACGTTGCTTGGTACGCGCATCCGGGCAGATGATGGCGCCGCCTTCAAAGGTGTTGAACACCTTGGTTGCATGAAAGCTGAGGACAGACAGGTCACCGTGCCGAAGTATGCTGCCGCGGGTGTCACTGACAGCGAAGGCATGGGCCGCGTCGTAGATCACGCGCAGATTGTAGTTTTCTGCGATACGGTCGATGGCATCCACGTCACATGGCGTGCCATAACAATGCACCGGCATGATGGCTGTGGTCTGTGGGGTGATGGCAGCTTCGATCCGTGCAGGATCCAGGTTGAAGGTAACCGGGTCGACATCGACGAACACCGGTTTGATGCCGTTCCACAGAAGTGAATGGCCGGTGGCCACGAATGAATACGGTGTAGTAATCACTTCACCGGTGATGCGCAATGATTGAAGTGCGGTCAGCAACGCCAGCGTGCCATTGGCGAACAATGCGATATGTTCGACCCCGAGGTAGGCGCACAGCGCCTTCTCGAGCGCCTGGTGCATGCTGCCGCCGTTGGTCAGGATGCGGCTCTCCCAGATCCGTTCCAGGTAGGGAACGAAGTCTTCCAGAGGAGGCAGCAAGGGGCTGGTGACCGGGATCGGCTTCTTGGTAGTCATCGCAAGCGGACCAATAGGAAAGGTTTCGGCGGGGCGCCGGCTTACAGGGCCATGCAATTCCCGTGCCCGAGTGCGTCGTCGCTTAGTTGACGGCCAGGCCCATGCCGCCTGCCTCCGGCGAGAACATCAGGCTGCCCAGCGATGCGCGCAGCGGAAGTGAGGTCGCCCAGCCCGGCGGAACCATCCCCGGACCGATGCGGTAACGGCCATGGATGCCGTCCATGGTGCGATAGTGCAACACGAGTCCGTATAGGGCACCGGCCTCCCAGTCCGCTGCCTGGGTATCCAGGCGGTAGCGCCAGCGGTGAGCGCCGGTCCTGCCATCGGACTGGAATTGCCAGCTGCCTTCGCCATAGATCGAATGCAGTTCGAACCAGACTTCACATCCGGCCATGATGCTGTCGTGCAGTTCCAGGGTGAGGCGCAGGCTGTTCTCGTCCAGGGAAATATCGCTGAGGCGGAAGAAGCCGATGTTCGGGAATTCCAGGCGCATTGCGGCCCGTGGCAGAACGATCTCCTGGTTATCCAGGAATGGCTGCTTCCAATAGCAGGCGCCGTCGATCTCTGCGATCCAGCCGCGCTCGCTGGTGACACCCAGCAGGAAGCACAGACCTCCCACCTCGCCACGCTTGATCAGCTCCAAGTACAGGCAGCGTCTGGCGCCGAGCGCGCGGCAATCCAGATCTCCGTACAGCGCGAGCAGTTCCTGCATTGCTTCGATGAATACTCGACGGAAGGCCGGGGACGCGACAATCCCGGACGCAGCGTGCAGGGCGCGCTGCAGGTTGGCAACGGCGATTGCACGCCGATAGCCGGCGGCGCCCGCGACGTCGTCGAAGTCATGCCATTCAAGCTTCATCGAGCGGATGCGGTCGAGGAAGTTGTCGGCCTGGCGGATGTTCTGCGAAATGGAGGCAGTGGCCCCTTCTGGGCGACGACGCCAGTAGTAGACCAGCTTGGGAATGATCACGGTACGTCGGCTGTACCAATAGGCGCGATGGATGAAGGGGCGATCCGCATACAACAGGCCCGGAACCATCCCCAGTCCATTCTCCCTGAGAAACTCGGTGCGGAAGACCTTGTTCCAATAGAAGCAGTCGTGGATCACATCAGGAAATTCGTCCACGGAACCGAAGCTTCGCCGCCGTGCCCATACATAGGGCTCATACAGAAACGCCACCGATGAAACCTTGTCATCCTGCAATCGCGCGGCGCGACCGATGACGATATCGGCATCAGCCTGCATTGCCTGCTCCATCAACAGGCGGTAGCCGTCGGGGGGCACTTTGTCATCAGAGTCGACCAGGGCCACATAGCGCCCACGGGCCAGTGATATGCCGAGGTTGCCTGAGACAGCGCCGCCCTCGTTGTGCTTGCTGACACAGCGGAAATTGGGATGGCGCCGCTCGTAATCGCGGCAGATCGCCAGACTTTCGTCGGTGCTGGCGTCATCAATGGCGATTATCTCGATGTTGCGATAGTCCTGCTGAAGCAGTGAATCAAAACACTCCGGCAGGTATTGCGCGGTGTTGTAGACCAGCACAACGATGGAAAGCAGAGTGGCTTCACTATCGCTGGCGAAATCATCCGGGGTCATGCGCGAACCTCCATCAACTGCTGCAATGCGTCGACGTCGAATACCGGGATGGCACGAGCGGCAGCTACCTCGGCGCGTTCGCTGAAGGCGTCATCGATGAAAATTGCCGCCTCTCCGGGCGGAATGGCTGCACTCTTGGGTGAGCCATCGCGCAGGTGTACGATCCGTTCGAACAGATCCACACAGATGCGGTGCTGGGCAAGTGTCTGCTCAGGTGCGCAGGCATGGCGGGTGACCAGCACGACTGGCACGTTCCGCGCATTCCATTGGTACAGCAATGCCATCAGCTGCGGCTCCGGGCTGCCACGTACCAGCAGCGTGTCATCCAGATCCAGATATACGCGCTTGTAGAGCAGTTCCGCACGCCAACGGTTACCCAGTGCACGGTCCATGACCAGAGGGTAGTGCTGGGGCATGACATTGAAGGTGTGGCCCATGTACGCGTAGATGCTGAGCAACGGGTAGTTGATGCCGCGCATACGGTTCAGTGCCATGGAGCCGGCGATGCGCGGTGCTACCTCCAGCAGCTTGGGGACACCGTCCCGGTCGCGGCGTGCCTGGAAGAACCAGGCACCCTTCAGGCGTAGCTCGGTAGCTATGGCCTGCGCCATCGCCTCCAGTTCCGGAGCCGTTTCCACGGGCTCGGTACGCACGCTGATTCCGGACTTGACGCGCCCACGCACGCGCGGCGCAGCGTGCAGCAGGACGCCGCTGCCGTTGGAAATGCAGTCCACGGTGTACTCAGTGCCGGGCAGATACTCACTGAAAACATACTCGATGCCGCTGCTGGCCAATTGCCGGTGCCGCGCATCGTCATCGACGCGTTCGGCGCCCTGGCTGCCCTGGCCGATTGCGGGCTTGGCGAAGACCGGGTACCCGGTGGTACCCAGTTCGACGCTGCCTGGCACGATGCCCAATCGCTGCAGGCGTTCATAGGTCAGGTTCTTGTTGCGGCAGATGGCGGCAAGATGCTGATCAGGCACCATCGCCGGGGCATGCAAACGGTCTTCGTTGTCGGCGAGGACGGGGATCACGCTGTCATGCGCTGGCACCACCAGATCGATGTCCCATGCATCGATCAGCGCATTGAGCTGGGAGATCAGTTCGGCAGAGCCAGCCTGCGCCGGGATCTGGCGGTAGCGCGCGTAGACGAACTCACCATGGTCCGATACGGAAGACGCGCCATGCAGGCGTATATCCTTGGCATAGCGCAGGGCAGCATGGATCTCCAGGCCGATCTCCGAACCGCAGGGGAACACGAGCACGTTCACGGTCATGGCTGTGCGTCCTCGCAGGGCTGTGCCAGCAGCACCGCTTCCCATCCCTGAGGCAGCTGCACCCACTTGAAGGTGAAGCGGTAGGGGATGCCAAGTTCGGAGATGAAACGGGGGATGGTAAGCACGTCGTCCCACTTGTGGTAAAGGCATAGCGCCAGTTTGGGACGGAAGCGACGGATGGTCTGCAGGGCGCCCTGCAATGCTGGAATCTCCGATCCCTCGATGTCCATTTTGATCAGGTCGACGCGTTGCAGCCCGTGCTGCGCGACATAGTCGTCGAGGGTGATGGTGGCGATGCGCTCGCCGGGGCCATCCCCGGCACTGACCGACGTTGCACCCTGCAGCTCGGCCGGTTTGATCAGCAGTGAACCATTGCTGTGGTCCGACAGTGCCAGCTTGTTGAGCACGACACGGTCAGCCACGCCGTTGAGCTGCAGGTTGTACTCGAACAATGCGATGTTCTCGTCCAGAAGCTCGAAAGCATGCACCTGGCAATCGTTGCCGGTCTTTGCGCAGAACAGGACAGTAGTGTCGCCGATGAATCCGCCAGCATCGATGATCACCTCGCCAGGGCGGACACGGAATCCATCACTCTGGTACTGGTCGAACAGGATGTCATCAATACTCAGTGCCCACGCATAGCTTGCCAGCCGGAAGTCATGGCCTTGCGAGCGAAGATCCTGAAGCACGTACTGGCCACCACCGACCATGATCGGTACTCGCGGCTCACCGCGAATACGGGCAACCTCGGCAAGGTAGTGGGCAAGGTCCTCAGGAGGGATGCGGTCGATGCCGGCCCAGCGCTTGAGGAACCACACCAGGAAACGCTGCTGTTCTACGCGGCTGAGACGCTCATACAGCAAGGTGGAAATTTCGTCGGAGCTGGGCAGGTAGCGCTTGATGAGGCTGCGCAGGCGCGCGTCGTCTTCGTCAGCGCCGCCGGCAGCCACTGCTACCAGATCGGTCATGAATTGATTCTGGGCGGGAAACGGACCGAAAAATGCATCGACAACACGTTCGGCTGCCTTGCCGTCGTTGAGTGGGCAGAAGCGCTCCCTGAAGGTCGCATATTGATCGGCATGGGCCGCCTGCACCGCAGGCAGGTCGCCGAGAAGGGCTATCAGTTCATCGGTGGTACGCGCGATCGGACCGGGTAACTCCTGCTCAACGTCCAGGTAGAAGCCGCGCACTTGCTTGGCGTAGTGCTCTAGGTCGTAACAAAAGAACAGGATCGGTTGGCCGGTGGTGGCGTAGTCAAAGAAGATCGAGGAGTAGTCGGTGATGAGGATATCGGCAACCGCGCACAGCTCACTGGCATCATCCACATGCGAGACATCGCGGACGTTTGAGGGAAGCTCCAGATCCTGCAAACCCACGCTGATCAGGTGGTGGCCCCGCAACAAAAGGATCTGATCCGGGGCCAGCGCCGCTGCGATCTTCACCAGGTCCAGCTGCAGGTCGAAGTCGAACCGCCAGTGGCCGACTTGATGGCTGTCGCGCCAGGTGGGGGCATACAGCACGAAACGATGACCTGACGGAAGCGCCAGGCGGGCAAGGGTAGCCTCGCGCGCCGCGCTTTGCCTTGCCAGTGGGTCAGTCAATGGGTAGCCGGCTTCGAGCACAGGGCCTTCATAGCGGAATGCGCGCGGCAGCACCTCGCTGGAATAGCCGTTCTCACTCAGCAGCAGTGTCCATGCACGAGACTCACGGTAAAGATTGTCTCGCGCGTCGACTTCCGGGCCGGTCACGGTGATGTCATAACCCAGCCGTTTGAGCGGTGTGCCATGCCAGGTTTGCAGGTAACGCGTCTCCGCCTTGCGGCCGTGCGCAGCGAACAGGATGTTGTTGACTCGGTACTTTGCCTGCGCCAACAGGCGGAGATACTCGCAGGAGCCGCGGATTACCTGTTGTGGATTGCCTGGAATCTGCTCGTCACCGCTGTAGGCCCATACGCAGTGCAGGTCGGGGCGCTTCCTGCGCAACGCCGCGTACACGTAGCGGGGGTTGCCGCCGTAAGCTTTGCCGAAGAAGCTCTCGAATATTACGAGGTCCTCCTGCAACGGCAGCTCCTCGAGCAACGACGGGAATGCCGCGCGCAGATTCTCGGACTCCACCGTCATCGCGTGCTGCTCCAGTGGCGCAGTGAACAGCGCCAGTGAACTGGCGCTGTCGCTCAGGTACGCCGACAATCCGTGACCATGCACGGTCTCGCGAAAGAAGTGGCGGTCGCTGCCATCGGTGGTCGTTCCTACCAGTTGCTCGAAGACGCCAGTGCTGCCCAACTCGATCTGTACATCCCAGCGTTGCGGAGTGTCTTCCAGCAGCGCCGGGGCAGGCAACTGGGCGCGTACGGCGTCGCCATCCACATGGAATGTCAGGGCCAGGAAGCGCTTGCCGTCACGGCTACGCAGACGCAGGCCGCTGATGCCACGAGGTGCAGGCTGCAGCTGCAGCCACGGGGCACTAGGGGCATTTTTTCCGGTAGGGGTGTGGATCTGGAAGACAGGCAGCATCAGCGACCTCTGCCAGGGAAAGCAATGGACAGCGAAGCAGCGCCGGCGGGTGTCAGTTCGATTCCATCCAGGCGGATGCGCGCCTTGATCGAGGAGCTGGAGATGTCCTCTGTCCGGGGTAGGTAACGCACCTGGCATTGGGAGCTGAGGGAGTCGAACTGCCCCGCCCAGTCCGAGCCCATCACCAGGATGTCGGCACCGTGGTGGCGGATGTCCTCGGCCTTCTGTTCCCAGTTGTCTTCAGGGAAGACGTCGTCCACGTAGCGGATCGCGCGCACAACGGCTTCGCGGTCTGCGTAGCACTGGGTGGACGTTTTGCTTTTTATCGCGTTGAACCTGTCCGAGGACAGGCCCACGATCAAGCGGTCGCCCAGCGCTCGGGCACGGCGCAGCAGGTTGACGTGACCGACATGCAGAAGGTCAAAGGTCCCGTAGGTAAGAACGATCGTCATGAGTGGGGAGTTCGTGCAGGCATGGTCCAACTGCCTCAGGCAAGTTCCATGCCACGGATCACGGGCGATTCACTCGCGGGTGGGATTCCAGTAACTGGAGCGAGCGATACAGTCGCCGTTGGGCTTGTACGGCGGCTGCGCTATCGACAGATGCGGGCGCTCCCAGGCGACATCGCGGCGGATCACGCGAGCTGGGGTGCCAACGGCCACGCAGTTGTTCGGTATCGGGCCGGTTACAACGCTGTCCATGCCAATCACGCTGCCATCGCCAATGTGCGCACCGCCGAGGCAGCGCACAGCATAGGCAAGCCAGACATGGGCGCCGATCACGATGTCTTCGGCCGGATTGATGCGAATGCCGGTATGAATGTCGAAGATGGGATGTGCGTCATCACCGCGCAACTGCACGTCCGAGGCGAACATGCAGTCATCGCCTACTATCAGTCGCGCTCCTTCGCTGGTGGCGATGAAGGCTCGTGCGGTCGTGGTTACGCCGGCACCGATCTCGACCACGCAGTCCTCACCCAGACGGATGGTCGCTGAGAAGCTGCCCGCCGGACCGGCGGGGCCTATCCGGCACTGCGCGTTGGAGCCGTGGAACTCGATGGCCAATGGCCCCAGCCGCGCTTGCGGGTGGATCTCAAGTGTGCAGTTGCTGCCTTTGAACAAGGTAGTGAGATTGCTCAAGGCAACAGGTGCGATCACTCTGTTGCCGCGCTCGTCGCGCAGCTCGCTGCGCTCGGTGACCGGTGTTGCTGTTGCTTCGTTGCTATCCACTGCGTTTATTCCGTAACAGGATCGCGCTCAATGCCGTACTTGCGCAGCTTTTCCACCAGGGTGGTACGGCGCAGGCCGAGCAGCTGTGCAGCGTGGGCGACCACGCCCTGGGTACGCTCCAATGCTTCGTTGATCAGGGTCAGCTCGATGCCGGCCATGTGGTCACGCAGGTCCATGCCTTCGCTCGGCAGCTGGGCGCCATTGTCCGGCGCGCTGATCTTGTTGATCAGGCCAGCAGGCGGGCTGCTGGGCTGTGCCGGTGCTGCGGCCAGTCTGCCCACCAGCATCGGGCGTTCGTCGTTGCTGTTCGCGGCGGCGGCACCGCTTGCCTGGTCACCTCGGTAGCGGCTGGGCAGGTCCTGCACGCGCACGGTGCCACCTGGATGCAGCACGGCCAGGCGTTCGACCAGGTTGGTCAACTCGCGCACATTGCCCGGCCATGCATAGCTGCCCAGTGCCTGTAGGGCCTCCGGTGCGAAGCGGACTTCGCCGCGGCCGGTGCGTGCAAGCTGGGTGGCGATGGTTTCCACCAATACTGGGAGATCGCTGGCACGCTCGCGCAGCGCCGGCACCTCGATCGGGAACACGTTGAGGCGGTAAAACAGATCCTCGCGGAACTTGCCATCGGTGATGCGCGATTCCAGGTCGCGGTGGGTTGCGGCGATCACCCGCACATTGCAACGAATCGTCTGGTTGCCGCCAACGCGCTCGAAGCTGCGCTCCTGCAGCACGCGCAGCAGCTTGACCTGCATCGGCAGGCTCATGTCGCCGATCTCGTCCAGCAGCAGGGTGCCGCCTTCGGCCATTTCAAAGCGGCCCTTGCGTGCGCTCAGCGCACCGGTGAAGGCGCCTTTTTCGTGGCCGAACAGTTCGCTTTCCAGCAAATCCGGCGGAATCGCGCCGCAGTTGATGGCGATGAACGGTCCATCGCGGCGCGGCGAACGCTGGTGAATGGCGCGCGAGACTACTTCCTTGCCGGTGCCGGATTCGCCCAACACCAACACGGTGGTATCGAAATTGGAGACCTGCTCGATCAGCTGGCGCAGCTCGGTGACTGCCGGGCTGTGCCCGGTCGGACCGTTGTCGCCAGCGTTGTCGGCCTGGTGCTCGGCATCCAGCCGCTTCAGGCTGGCACGGCGCAGCAGCGCTTCCATCTGCGCATGGCGCATCGGCTGTTCCAGCGGCCAGACATTGGCCTCGTGCAGGCCGTAATGGCGCGAGAACGCCAGCGGATCGCCTTCGGCCAGCAGAATCGGCGGCGGCAACGAGGTGCCGGCCAGCCAGGTAAAGAAGCCTGCAGCACGGTCGGCGTCTTCAAGCGTGCCGACCACCACGGCCATCCAGTCGTTGCTGCGGTGACGGCTGACGTCGATGTCCTGTGCTTCGCTGACCCAGCGCGGGTTGAAGTCCATGAACTCCAACAGGGCCAGCGTGCGCTCGGCGCGCATGCCGTCGGCGTCGATCACCAGAATGCGGGACTCACTCATCTTCTTGTACCTTGAGCCCTTCCAGGATCGGCATCACTTCCTGGATATAGGACAGCTTGCTGACGAAATTATCGGCACCGGCGCGCAGTGCATGTTCGCGGTGTTCGGCATCATCGAAATGACTGGCGATCACGATGTAGGGCGGTTGGTCCTGGGTCTTGATCAGGCGCGTGGCCTGCAGCCCGCCCATTTCCGGCATGGCCAGGTCCATCAATACCACCTGCGGGCGCAATGTCTCCGAGCGTTCAATCGCTTCGAGCCCATTGGCGGCGCTGCCGACCACTTCCAGCCACTCGATCTTGCGGAAGTGACGCATGGCGGCGTTGATGAAGCCTTCGTGGTCGTCAACCAGTACTACGGTGAGCTTGTTCATGGGAATCCTTGGTCTCAGCCCACACGGGCCAGCTGGGGCTTGCTGCTCTGGCGGCGACGCTCGCGGGCCGGGGCGATATCAAGCTGTTCGCGGTATTTTGCGACTGTCCGGCGTGCAATGTTCACTCCTTGCCGCGACAGCAGGCCGGCAATGGCCTCGTCGGCCAGCGGGCGGGCGACCGGTTCGGCATCGATCAGGCGCTTGACCATGGCCTTGACCGCCTGCCCGGAGACGCTTGCACCTTCCAGACGGACGGCGAAGAAGTGCTTCAGTTCAAAGGTGCCGCGCGGTGTCTGCAGGTACTTGCCGGAGGTAATGCGCGAGACGGTGGATTCGTGCATGCCGATCAGGTCGGCCACTTCCTTCAGGGTCAGCGGCGCCATCGATTCGTCGCCATTGACCAGGAAGGCGGCCTGGCGTTCGATGATGACGCGTGCGGTGCGCAGCAGGGTGTCGTAGCGCATTGACAGGCCACGGGTCAGCCAGCGTGCTTCCTGCAGCATCTCACGCAACGGCTGCGTTGATTCACCGCTGCTGTCGGCGACGACGCGCTCGTAGCTGCTGTTGATGGCCAGGCGTGGCGTGGTGGCCGGATTCAGCGCAACCCGCCATTGGCCGTCGGCGTGCCAGGCCACCACGTCCGGGATCACACTCATTTCCTGCTGCGGCAGCAGGCTTTCGCCCGGGCGTGGCTGCAGCGACAGGAGCAGGCGGAAGGCTTCCTGCACGTCCTCCACCTCGGCATCCAGGGCGCGAGCCAGGGCCGGGTAGTCGTGATTGGCCAGCAGCTGCATGTCAGCGTCGAGCAGACTACGCGCGAGGTTTCGGGCCGGCACCAGACCGGGCAGGGCAGTGAGCTGGGCCAGCAGGCATTCGCGCAGGTCGACGGCGGCCATGCCGGCCGGCTCGCCATGCAGCAGGCGCTGGCGCAGGGCTTCGATATCGGTGCTGGTGCGGTCCAGGCGGGCACTGGCCAGCTGGGTCAACTGGGCCAGCGGCGCCTGCAGGTAGCCGGCCTCGTCGCAGTGGTCCAGCCAGAAGCTGATGACAGCCAGATCGGCATCGCTCAGCTCGTAGGCGAACGCATTGAGAATGCGCAGCTGGGGATCGGTGGACTCGCCGGCCGCGATGCGCGCCATGCGGTCCTCGTCATCGGCATTCCAACTGGCGCCCGGTACATCCCAAAGGTTGCTCTCGGGGAGTTCGTCAAAGGCGGCGGTGTCGGTCTGGGCGCTGTCGGCAGCAGTCGAAACCGGGGCGTCCTCGGCCTGCTCCTGCAGTTCCAGCAGCGGGTTGCTCTCAAGCGCCTGGCGGACTTCCAGCTCCAGCTGCATGCCATTGAGCTGCAGCAAGCGGATCGATTGCAGCAAGGCGGGCGTGAGATGGAGTTGCTGGCCCAGCTGGGCGGACAGTGCGGCTTTCATGCGTTTCCCCGTGCGGCCAGTCGATGGCTGCGTTGTGGAACGCATCTTGCGTGGTTCATGTCGGGGCGGTAATAGGTGTTGACCTGATACCCGTCAAAAACAACCTTACGTCTTGTAGGTGAAACCCCTACGTTGCGTCGATTAATTGGCGCGAAAAACTTGGGGTTTTATTGCAAGTTATTGATTTAATACAGTAGACCCGCTTTGGTGCCGGATTTCCGTTTTCGTGACGTAGAACGTCTTTTGCCGAGGCGTCGGCGTCAGCTAAGGTCATTTTCATGACGCAGGGCCAGCAGAAGCAGGTCATTGGCGCGCCGGCAACCTAGCGACTCCATCATCCTCGCCCGGTGGGTCTCCACCGTTTTGATGCTGATGCCCAGATCGGCGGCGATCTCCTTGGTGGTCTGGCCGCTGCCCAGACGCCGCAGGATCTGCTTCTGTCTGGGCGAGAGGGCACCAATACCGGTTGTCCGCTCCTTGCCCATCAGCGGCGCAAGCATCTTTGCCGAGATATGTGGACTCAGGAAAACCTGACCTGCGTGGGCTGCACGCAGTGCCAGTTCCAACTCGGCGGGCGCTGCGTCCTTGACCAGGAAGCCCACTGCGCCGCGATCAAGTGCATTGCGGACGTGCGCGACGTCATCGTGCATGGACATCATTACCGCGCGGGCATGTGGCAGCCGCTGGCGGATATCGGTCAAGGCCTCCAGCCCGGAACGGCCCGGCAGGGAAAGATCCAGCAGGATCAGGTCTGGCACATGGAACAGGGCCATCTCCAATGCCTGATCGGCATTGCTGGCTTCGGCCACCACCTGGATCCCGTCGAATGTCTGTAGCAGCCGGGTGAGCCCGGCGCGCACCAGAGTATGGTCGTCGACAATAAGAACGCGCACAGTGGACCGGGTCATATCGGAATGCTGCACCTTAGCGGAGCAGGGGCGTAGGCGCCAGCACAGCAGTTGGGAATAGGCTCACCGGTTGCGGCGACTGTCGGCGATCTGCTTGCGGTGCAGGCGGAACAAATGCCGCTCCAGCGCGGCCAGCAGCGCTTCATTCTGGGTCTCCAGCCGTACCCAAAGCTGCGGCCCCTGGCCGGTGTCGTCCTCGGCAAGCACGACTACTGGTAACTCGATCGCGTCCGGGAGCCATTCGGCCGGCTGCAGGCTGACAATGCCGGGGGTTCCAGGGGCAATGCCGGCAAATTGGTCGCGCTGCAGGCGCAGGCCGTGCCGTGACCAGCGCAGGGTTACTGGTTCCGCAACGGGGGACTCACGCTGCAGCAGGCGCCCAAGCAGCACCAGGGTCAGGTCGAGCCGTGCCTCCAGCCGCTGCAATTGCAGACTGTTGTCGTTGCGATCGTCGTTGCTGTCATCCACATTGCGGGCGTCTTCGACCAGCGCAATGCTGCGCAGAAGCATTTCGGCGCTGCCGGGCCGGCGCACCTTGGCATTGGCTTCAAACGCCGCCGGCAACGACAACTCGCAACTGAGCGTGTCGTTGAACAGCTCGGTTTCAGCGGGATGGTCGATGCCGGTGTGGTTCATGCCAGGGTTCCGGCCTGCTGGTATGCGTTGACGGCGCGGCTGGTCTGGCGTTCGGCACGCAGATACAGGGCGGCTTCGTCACGCAGTTCGCGCATGCGGCTGGTCAGTGCGTGCTGCTGTTCCAGCAAGGCCTGCAATGCGTCTGCGCTGCCTGAGGTGCCGTTGGCCTCGATGTAGCTGCGAAGGCGCGCATCATGTGTGGCGACGATCTGTTCGGCGCCGTCATGGTCATCAGCGTCGATGGCGTTCTTCAACGCGTCCAGATCTGCATGCAGGGCATCAAGCACCTGGTTGGCGGTATCGGCCATCAGCGTGCCCCGCTGGCAACGGGCATGGCGCGCTGCTCGGAGGGGATGGCATTCCAGGCGGATTCGATCTCGGTCATCAGCGACAAGGACTCCTGCAAAGCGTTGACGTCATTGTTGAGGTTGCCCTCGGTCAGGCGGTGCAATACGTACTCGTACAGCGAGGACAGATTGGCCGCCACGTCGCCGCCGGCCTCATGGTCCAGCGAACCGTTGAGATGGCCAATGATGGCACAGGCTTCACCGATGGCCTTGCCCTTCAGGGCTTGGTCGCCACTGGCCAGGCAGGCTTCTGCGCGGCGGATGCGCTCGCCGGCGCCTTCAAGCAGCAAGGCCACAAGGCGATGGGGGTCCGCATCGACGACACGGCTGGAAACGCCGACCTTGCGGTACTGCTCGGCATAGTGGCGGTTGGCACCGTACATGTGGATGGGACTCCTTGTTATCAGCCGCGTGGCGAGATGTTCGTCATTGCGGTGGGTGGTGGGTTTAGGTCGCTGGACGCTGCGGTGCGGCGATTACTAGGACTTGGATGCCAGCTGCTGGCTGAGGTAGTTGCTGGTGCTTTGCATGCCCGCGACCAGTGTGTCCATTGCGGTGAACTGCTTGGTATAGCGCTCGGAGACTTTTTCCATGCGCGCATCCAGTGCGTCCAGGTCCTTCTCCAGCTTCTTGATCTGCTTGTTCAGCGAGTCGGTGCGCTGGGTCAGGGTGCCGGTGCTGTCCAGGTTGCTCTTCAGCATGCTGGTCATGCCGCTGGAAAGGGCCCCCTTGCTGCCAAACAATGCCTCGGCCGCGCCGGGGTTCTCCGCAACGGTCTTGTCGAAGGTGGTAGCGCTGAAGCTGAGGGTGCCATCCTTGTTGATGGCAACGCCGAGCGCCTTCAGGTCGACGACGTTCGCGCTCAACTGACTGCGCATCTGCTGCTGCAGGCCGCGGATCATCGAGTCGCCGGTCAAGGTGGATGCCTTGTCATTGGTGGCGTCATAGCTGGTCGCGCTCTTCAGCATGCTGGTCGTCGCGTTGTAGGCGCTGATGAAGGCCTGCAAGTTGATCTTCAGCGGCGAATTGTCCTGCGCCACGGTCAAGGTACGGGTGGTACCAACCTCGGCCTTGGATAGATTGAGGGTGACGCCAGGAATGATGTCGGTGATTGAGTTGCTGCTGGATTCGCGCACGAAGCCGTCAACGCTGACCTTGGCGTTGGTGGCTGCGGTGGTCTGGGCCATGCCGCCGGCGGCGCCGTCCCAGGTCAGCGCGGACAAGCCGCCGTTGCCACCGCTGGCGGTGACCTTCAATGCGCCCTCTGTGCCGGCATCGACGGCGTTCATCACCAGATGCTGGCCATCGCTGGCAGTGATGATGGTGGCGTTGACGCCCTTGCCGTTGGCGGCCTTGTTGATGGCGGCGGCAATTTCGGTCAGCGTCGAACCTTCGGCGATATCGACGTCGAGCGTCTTCTTGTCGCCCCAGGCGAAAGACAGTTTTCCGTCGCCAACTTTTGCATCGGCGGCATACGCGCCGGAGCTGAGCTTCTGCGTGGTCGCAAGGCTCATTACTTCGACGTTGTACGTACCTGCCGTCGCCAGCGTTTTGCCGGTACCGGCGTCGGTGATGATGCTGGCACTGAAGCCTGAGTTTTCCGGAACCGTCGCCTTGTAGGAACGGGTGTCGGCGCTCTTGGCCATGGCCTCGAGCGCCCCTTGCAGGCCAGTCAGCGAGCTCTTGATGTTGCCCAGTGCCGACAGCTTGGCGGTGGCCGCCGTTCCCTGCGAGTTGATGCGGTTGTCCGCAGGCTTGCGCTCGGCAGCGACCAGTTTGGCAACGATGGTCGGGATGTCGAGGCCGGAGCCGACAGCAGCGAGGGAGGAGGTGGCCATGCTATTTCCTTGGTCTAGGCTGAAGGACGCCCTTGCAGGTATCCCTTGTATCGGCACGCATGCCCAGCAACTTTAGGCAGACGGCGGCGTTTGCGTGCACTCCATGCAAGCCGCGTGCCGTTACGGCGGGCCAAGGCTTTCCATGCACAAAACCCCTGCCGACTGGCAGGGGTCTTGGCTACATCAGGTTCGGTGCCGGTGCAAGGGCACCGCCTTGTGCTTAGCCCAGCAGGCTCAGCACGTTCTGGGTGGAGCTGTTGGCCTGCGAGAGCATGGCGGTACCGGCCTGCTGCAGGATCTGGTTGCGGGTCAGCTCTGCGGTTTCCTTGGCGTAGTCAGCGTCACGGATGCGGCTACGCGAGGCGGACAGGTTTTCCGAGGTGGTCGACAGGTTGGAGATGGTGGAGCTGAAGCGGTTCTGGATCGCACCCATGTCGGCACGCGAACTGTTGACGGCGGTCAGCGCCTTGTCAACGATTTCCAGTGCCTGCTGCGAGCCGCCGACGGTGGAGATGTCCAGGTCCTTGAGGAACTTCGTGCCCGAGCCAGCATTGGCGGCCACGGTGCCTGCAATGATGCCGGCGCCCGAGTAGGCCAGGCCTGCTGCGTCGGTCTGGGTGGCGTCGGTGAAGGTGAAGTCCTTGCCAGCCTTGACTGAGGTCATGCTCAGCTTGCCATCCTTGTCGACCGCTGCGTACACGCCGGTCTGGTCCATCTTTTCGTTGATGGCTGCTGCCACCTTCTTGCTGACGTCGCTGCCCGTGTCACCAACGGCAACCTTGACGGTTTCGATGGTGACTCCGTTGACGCTCATGCCTTTGATGGTACCGGCCGAGGTGGCTGCACCCGATGCCAGTGCGGCGGTCGAGGTCTGGGTTGCGGCAAAGCCGGCACGGCCCAGTGCGTCGATGTTGGAGTCGACAATGCTGTTGATGCCAATGGTCTGGCCGGCGTCAGCACCAACCTGGAACAGGGCGCCGGAGAAGCTGCCGTCCAGCAACTTGGTGCCGTTGAAGTTGGTCTGGTTGGAGACGCGGTCGATTTCCTTCAGCAGCTGGTTGACTTCCGAGTTCAGCGCTTCGCGGTCGGTCGAGGAGTTGGTGGCGTTGGACGACTGCACAGCCAGCTCGCGGATACGCTGCAGGTTGTTGCCGATTTCGACCATCGCGCCTTCAGCGGTCTGGGCCAGCGAGATGCCGTCGTTGGCGTTGCGGGTTGCAACGTCCAGGCCGCGGATCTGGGTGGTGAAGCGCTCGGAGATGGCCAGACCGGCAGCATCGTCCTTGGCGCTGTTGATGCGCAGGCCCGAGGACAGGCGCTGGATCGAGGTGGCCAGGCTGCTGCCGCTCGTGTTCAGGTTGCGCTGAGCATTGAGCGACATGATGTTGGTGTTGATGACTTGTGCCATGATTTCGGATTCCTTTTTGTCGTTTGATCCGGCAGCTCAACCTGACCGGTACTGAGTGCAGTGGGAGGTGCCGTAGGGGCCGCAGTACCGCTGCTGATATCAATAACGGCAGCACCCTCCCGCGCTTTAGGGCTTCCGTAAGATCTGATTGACAAAAATCGCTGTCCAACGACGGAAGTGCCGTGGATCCGGTTGTGGGAGCGGTGTAAGCCGCGACGCCGGTTGTGCACACGGCCCTGTGGATTCCGCGATCTGATGATGCGCCAGCTTCGCGGCTCACGCCGCTCCCACAAAAAATCAAGAACTAAAAAACCCCGGCAAGCCGGGGTTTTTGTTTGAACACGTGGTGCGTGCTTACTTGAGCAGGCTGAGCACGTTCTGCGGCACCTGGTTGGCCTGGGCCAGCATGGCCGTACCGGCCTGCTGCAGGATCTGGGTGCGGGTCATCTCGGCGGTTTCCTTGGCGTAGTCCGCATCGCGGATACGGCTACGGGAAGCGGAGAGGTTCTCCGAGGTGGTGGCCAGGTTGGCGATGGTCGAGGTGAAGCGGTTCTGGATCGCACCCATCTCCGCGCGCGAGCTGCTTACCGCGGTCAGGGCCTTGTCGACAATTTCAATTGCGCGCTGCGAACCAGCGAAATCGGAAATGTCCAGATCTTCCATGTGGCGGGTACCGCCGCCATTGGCGGCGACGCCGGCTGCAGCGGTGGTTGCACCCAGATCGGCCGCCAGCGAGACGGTGATGCCGGTGCCGCCGGTCAGGGTGCCGTTGGTGATGCCGCCAAAGTCCTGGCCGGCCTTGACCGAGGTCAGCTTCAGCTGGCCGCCTTCGATGGTTGCGTACATGCCGGTCTGGTCCAGCTTGTTGTTGAAAGCCTGTGCAACCTTCTTCTGCACGGCCGCTGCATCGTCGCCGACTTCGATCTTGACGTCGTCAAGCTTGATCTGCGAAGCGGAAGCCGCACCGGCCGGGGTGACGCTGACGGTGATGCCGCTGATCGAGCCGGAGGCAGTCGCTGCCGTGCCGCCGATGCCGGCGCCGCTGACGTTGTCGGCGAAGCCCGACTTGCCGAGCGTGTCGATGTTGGCGTCGACGATGGCATTGATGCCGATGGTCTGGCCGGAGTTGGCACCTACCTGGAACAGGGCGCCGGTGAAGCTGCCGTCCAGCAGCTTGGTGCCGTTGAAGCCGGTCTGGTTGGCAACACGGTCGATTTCCGACAGCAGCTGGTCGACTTCTGCGTTCAGCGCTTCACGGTCGCTGGGCGAATTGGTGGCGTTGGACGACTGTACCGCCAGTTCACGGATGCGCTGCAGGTTGTTGCCAATCTCGACCATCGCGCCTTCGGCGGTCTGGGCCAACGAGATGCCGTCGTTGGCATTGCGCACGGCGACATCGAGGCCGCGGATCTGGGTGCTGAAGCGCTCGGAGATGGCCAGGCCGGCAGCATCGTCCTTTGCGCTGTTGATACGCAAGCCGGAAGACAGGCGTTGGATGGACGTCGCCAGGCTGCTGCCGCTGGTGTTCAAGTTGCGCTGAGCGTTCAGCGACATGATGTTGGTGTTGATGACTTGTGCCATGGGACTTCTCCGTTGTGTTCGGTGACGTACTGCGTGTGAGGAGGCGGAAACGGTGCGGATTGCGGAATCAGCGGATCATGTTGAACAACGACATCGACTGCATCTGGGTGAAGATGGTCTGTGCCGCCTGCAAAGCCGCACCCTCGAGCTGGTATTGCCCGATGGCTTCGGCGTAGTTGAGGTCGCGTAGCTGCGACAGGGAACTTTCAAGCGTGATGCTGCTGGCCTCGCGCAGCGATGCCGCATCATCGATTGACTTGAGCTGTGCGCCGCCGGCGGCGCGCGCATCGATCAGGCTGCCCGATGCCCGGGCGACATCGCGCATGCTCGCCTGCAGCGCGTTCTGCTGCGCGGTGCGGCCAGCTTCGGTGGAGGTGTCCATCTGCAGCGACTGCACCAGCTGATCGATGGTGCTGAACACATCCCGGGTGCTGGCTTGCCCGGCGGTGAATGCATCGCCAGCGGCAGGGGCGCCTTCAATGCGCACGCGCAGGCCCTGGAAGACGATGTCCTCGCCGGTCTTGTAGGTGCCGGTGCCAACGACGGTGTTGCTGGCATCCACCACTTCGTAGGTGTCGGCAGCGGTGAAGCGCAAGGTGTAGCTGTCGCCGTTCCAACTACCGGAGCCATCGCGACTGATATCGGTCAGCACAGCCTTGCCGGTATTGCCGGCGACCGCCGCTGCATCCACCGTGCCGTCGCCGGTACGGATGCGCAGGAAGACTTCGCTGCCTGGCTGGGCGTCCTTCACGAACGAGCCTGGCGCGATCTCGACCTGGCGCTGGATCTGGTCACCGTTGTAGGTGACGGTGCCATTGGCGAGGGTGAACGGCGCGGCACCGTCGGCGGCACCGCCAAACAGGTAGCGGCCATTGCCATCGGTGGTGTTGGCCAAGGCCAGCATCTGGTCCTTGATCGCCTGCAACTCGGCCGACACCGTCTTGCGGTCCTCGGCAGAGAGCGCGGCGTTGTTGGCCTGCACCGTCAGATCGGACACCCGCGCCAACAGCTCGTTGGCCTGCGCCAAGGTGTTTTCCTGCAGCCCCAGCCGGTTCTGTGCGGTATTGGCGTTCTTGCCCAGCTGTTCCATCTCGGCCAGCACGCGGTCCAGGTTGACCGCGGTGCCGGAGGCGACCGGATCGTCCTTGGCAGTGACGATCTTCTTGCCGGTGGCCAGTTGCTGCTCAAGATGATTCATCTTGCTCTGCTTGGACAGCATCAGCGAGACCGACTGGTCATACATCATGTTGCTGGAGATACGGTTACTCATCAGCCCACCGCCTTCAAGATCGTCTGGAACATGGTGTCGGCGGTGGAGATCAGTTGCGATGCAGCCTGATAGGCCTGCTGCAGCCGTAGCATGTCCGCCGCTTCTTCATCGAGGTTGACGCCCGAGATCGAATCGCGCGATGCCTTGGCGTTGTCGTTGATCACCTGCTGCGCCTGCAGCGAGTAATCGGCGGCACGCGCGGCAGAACCAATCTGCGTGGTCAGCCCGCCCAGCGCGCCGTTCAAGGTGACGGTGCCGCCATTGAATGCCTTGGCATCTTCGACATTGGCCAGACGCGAGGCGTTGCCGTTGTCACTGGAGCCTGCAGCGGTCTTGCCGATGTCAAAGCGATCGCCGGCAGCCGGCTTGCCATCAAGCACCACGCTCCAGCCATTGACGCTGATGGTCTGGCCAGGCGTGTACGGATACGGCCCGGCGCCATCGATGGTGTAGTTGTTGGCATCGACGAAGGTGATTGCTGCCGGGTTGAGCAGGGCAGGATCGCCAGCGTTCAGTACGTCCAGCTTGCCGAGCACGCCAGTGCCGGTATTGCTGAGCACGGCGGTGCCCTTGACCGGATTTGCGGCGGCGATGCGAGAAGGGTCGGTGATCGCCACCGACAGATCGTTGGTGGCGTTGGCGGTGGGCTGCAACAGGAAGCGATCATTGGCGGCCGGCGTACCACCGACGACGAATTGCACGCCATTGACCACGAATGGGTCGGCCGCGGTGCCGGTGCCGGTCATCGGCACTGCAACGCCGGTATCGGCACGGGTCGCCTGCCAATTCGTGCCGTCGAACTTCAGTAGCAGGTTCTGCCCATCCAGCGCGGCCAGGTCGCCATAGCTGGCGGTGAACGTCGCGCTGCCGGTGTTGCCGCTATGGCCGGCGATCTTCGGCGCGCCGAGATTGAAGAAGTTGCCGCCCATATCGCCGTACAGATCCATGCCTTCGGCATGTGCCTGGTTGAACGACTGCGCCATGCCGACCGCGATCCGGCCGAGTTCGGCCTGCGCAGGGGTCAGCACGGTTTCCCGGAACTCAAGCAGGCCGCCGATCTGGCCGCCAAGCGCCTTGCTGTCCAGGGTCACCGTCATGCCTTGGGTCTTGATCGCAAGGCGCAGACGCTCGGGCTGATAAGGATCGGTTGCGGTGGTGATCTGCGAGGCCGTGGTGCCAACGACCAACGCATGTCCACCGGCGGAGTAGACGTTCATCACGCCGCCGTCCTGGATCACCGCAGTGCCGCCGGTGTAACCCACCAGCTTGGAGATCAATTGGTCGCGGCGATCCAGCAGGTCCGGCGCAGCGGCGGCGGCATTGCTGCCGATCGCACCATTGATCTGCGCGATCTCCGAGGCCAGCCGGTTCACCTCGGTGGCAGCCGAGATCAGACCGTTGTTGACCTCGCTGTTCAGGCTGTCGAGGTTGCCGTTGAGCTGCTTGAAACGGTTGACCAGGGTGCTGGCGTTGTCCAGCACATCACGCCGGTCAGCGGTGCCGGAGGCGTTGGATGCCAGTCCATTGACGGCATCAAAGAAGTTGGACCACACACCATTTACATTGGTGGCGGCATCGGAGAACAGGGCATCAACCCGGTCAGCCATGCCGGACAGCTGCTGCAGCCGTGCCAACTCGCCATTGCTGTCGAGCAGGCGCGAGATCGCCAGCTGGTCGGCGACACGGCGGATGTCGGTGATCTTGGTGCCATTGCCAACGTCGCCATAGCCCACGTCGCTGGGATCGCGCGTGGCGAAATCCACCTTCTGCCGGCTGTAGCCGTCAGTCTTGATGTTGGCGACATTGTGGCTGACGGTGGCCAGCGCCCGTTGGAAGGCGATCAGCGCACTGGTGCCGGTGGAAAGAACATTAGACATGGACGGCTATCTCAACGTCGGGTGATGCCGGTAGCACCGGCGTTACTGGCAAAGGTCTGGCCCAGGCGCGCGCCGGCATCGCCGATGGCGGCGACAGCACGCTGGATGGTCGGGCCGGCGGCAATGGCGGCGATCTTGGCGGCGTACGAGGGATCGGTGGCGTAGCCGGCACGCTGCAGCCCTTGGGCGAAGCTGCGCACGTCGCTGCCGGCGCTGAGTGCGGCCTGGTAGCGGGGGCTGGTCTTCAGCATGCGGACGTAGTCGCCAAAGCTTTCGGCCATCGAGCCATAGGCCCGGAAGCTGGCGGTCTCGTTGCGGCGCTGGCCGTTGACGTATTCGTGGGTGCCGGTGGTGGCGCGTTCGCCGCTCCAGCCGGTGGCCTTGATGCCGAACAGGTTGTGGCTGCTGTCACCATTGTCGCGCTTGATATGACGCTTGCCCCAGCCGGTTTCGAGCGCGGCCTGGGCAACCAGTGCGCGCGGATCGACGCCGAGCTCGCGCGCGGCGCGTTCGGCATGCGGCCAGATGCTGGCCACGAAACCTTCCGGTGTGTGCTTGCCGAGCTTGTCGGCGGCAACATTGGCAGTGGCGGTGTCGACCGCGTCACCGCGCTCCGCCGCCGATACCTTGCTCCAGCGGTCGTTGCTCATCGCCCAGTCGGCTGACGGCTCGGCCGGGGCGTTGTCCTGGTAAGGATTGGCAGAGTTCAGTGACGCATGGAAGCTGCTGCTGTCACGGCCGGCGATCAGATCCAGTGCCTGCGCCTGTGGCGCCATGTAAGTGGATTGGTCATTGATGTTCAGTGACGAGAGCGGATCCTCGCCAACTGCCGGTGCAGTGCTGAGCGGCAGGCCGGTGGCCGCCGGAGCAGCCAATTGATAGGCGCGTGCCGCAGCGGCGGGCTTGATGCTTGGATCAACCGTTGGGGTCGTCGCAGCTTCAGCGCCACCCAATTGACGCGCGATCATCGCCGACAGACCCAGCCCGCGACCACGCGTCATCGCCTCGGCGATGCGCTGGTCGTACATCTCGCGGAACATCTGGTTCTCACCAGGGAACAGCGAATCGCCGAAGCTCGCGTCGCGCATGCTTTTGACCAGCATCTGCGCGAACTGGCCTTCCAGCTGACGCGCGACCTTGTCGATCTTGGCCGGATCATTGGCGATGGCTGGATTGATTTCCAGCGCGGGCGCGGCGATACGCATGTCAGATCACCTCAAGGTCGGCGGTCAAGGCGCCGGCCTGCTTGAGGGCTTCCAGAATCGCGATCAGGTCTCCCGGCGCTGCGCCGACCTCGTTGACCGCACGTACGATCTCGTCCAGGGTGGCGCCGCCGTCGAAGCGGAACATGCGGCTGCCTTCATTGCTGGCGGTAATTGTGGATTGCGGAGTGGCTACGGTCTGGCCACCGGCAAAGGCATTGGGCTGGCTGACCTGGGTCGATTCGCTGACGGTCACCGTCAAGGAACCGTGCGTGATTGCTGCCGGGCTCACCCGTACCTGTGAGCCAATCACCACGGTGCCGGTACGCGAGTTGACCACGATGCGTGCTGGCGCGGTGCCGGGCGAGAGCTCGACGTTTTCGATGCGTGCCAGCATGCCGATGCGCGCCCCCGGATCGGTCGGCGTCTGCACCGAAACCGTGCCACCATCGACGGCGCGCGCCGCACCGTCGCCGAAAGCGGCATTGAGCGCGCTGACCATCCGCGAGACGGTGGTGAAGTCGTTCTGGTGCAGGTTCAAGGTGATGTCACCACCACCGGCGAAGACATCGGGCAGGGCGCGTTCAACGGTGGCACCGTTGGGAATGCGGCCAGCGCTGGGAATGTTTACCGAGACACGCGAACCATCCTTGCCCTGCGCACCAAAGCCGCCAACGATCAGATTGCCTTGGGCAATCGCATAGACCTGGCCATCGATGCCTTTCAGCGGCGCCATCAACAAGGAACCACCACGCAGCGACACGGCATTGCCGATCGAGGAGACGGTGATGTCGATGGTCTGGCCGGGTTTGGCAAACGGCGGAAGTTCGGCATGGATCGCCACCGCAGCGACATTCTTCAGCTGCGGATTGACGTTTGCCGGAACATTGACGCCGAGTTCGCCAAGCAGGTTCTTCAAGCTCTGCACGGTAAACGGCGCCTGGCTGGTGCGGTCGCCGCTGCCATCCAGACCGACGACCAGACCATAGCCGACCAGCGCGTTACCGCGCACGCCGCCAACCTGGGCAAGGTCCTTGATCCGCTCTGCGTGAGCGGGCAGGGCGACCGCCAATGCCAGCGCCGCCAGGGCAAGATAACGCTTGAAAGAGAGAGTCTTCATCACAGTGCTCAGAACAGCGCGAACGCTGAATTGAAGAAACGGCCGAGCCAACCCATTGCGTTGGATTGGGCGACCGCGCCGCGACCGCCGTAGGCGATGCGCGCATCGGCGACCTTGCTGGAGGCAATGGTGTTGTCCGGCGCGATATCCGCTGCACGCACGACGCCCTGGATCTGCACCAGCTCATCGCCTTGATTGAGCCGCAGGTTCTTCTGCCCCTGTACAACCAGGTTGCCGTTGGGCAAGCGCTGGATCACGGTGACTGTGACGCTGCCCTGCAGGCGATTGCTTTGCGCGCTGTTGCCCTTGCCGGCGAAGTCGCGGTCCGACGATGCCGACGCACCGAGAATATCTTTGCCACCCAGCGTGACCGGTGCACCAAACAAGGTCGGCGTGCCGACGTCGATTTCCGACTTCTTGCTGATCGCGGTGCTGGCGGTGGTGGTGGCCATGGTGTTTTCAACCAAGGTGATCGTCAGCAGGTCGCCGACGTCACGCGCGCGTCGGTCGCCGTACAGATTCAAGCCGGGGCCGGCGGCGTAGATCGCACCAGCGGTGGGCGCGCCAGCCTGCACGACAATGGGCTGGATCGGCGCCATCGGTGCGTACGGACGCACATCGCCGGCCAGGGTACAGCCGCCGATCAAGGCAGCGCACAGAGCGATGGAAAGTTGGCGCAGAAGTGGGGTGCTGCTCATGACGGTATCCCTTGGCGACCAATCAGACGTTGTTGTTGAGGTAGCCGAGCATCGAGTCGGTGGTAGAGATGGCCTTTGCGTTCATTTCGTAAGCGCGCTGGGTCTCGATCATCGACACCAGCTCTTCAACCACGTTGACGTTGCTGCCTTCCAGCGCACCCTGCACGACCGTGCCCAGGCCATTGAGGCCAGGCGTGCCGTTCTGCGCAGGACCCGATGCGGTGGTTTCCAGGAACAGGTTCTCGCCCTTGGCCTGCAGGCCGGCGGGGTTGATGAAGTCGGTAAGCGTCAAGGAACCGATCTCCACCGACGCGGCTTCGCCGGCCATCTTCACGCTGATGGTGCCGTCGGTACCGATGGTCAGCGATTGCGCGCCCTCGGGAATCTGGATGCCGGGCTGCACCGGGTAACCACTGTTGGTGACCAGTTCGCCCTGTGCGTTGATCTGGAAGCTGCCGTCGCGTGTATACGCCGAAGTACCGTCGGGCATCATCACTTCAAAGAAGCCGCGACCGTTGGCCATCACGTCGAGCGCGCGGCCGGTCTGCTGCTGGCTGCCCTGTTCGAAGTGCTTGGACGTGGCGACGACGCGTACGCCGGTGCCCAGCTGCAGGCCGGTCGGCAACTGTGTCTGTGCCGAGGACGAGCCACCGGGTTGACGCACCTGTTGGTACAACAGGTCTTCAAAGCTGGCACGGTCGCGCTTGAATCCGGTGGTATTGGTGTTGGCCAGGTTGTTGGAGACAACCGACATACGTGTCTGTTGTGCATCCAAGCCGGTCTTGGCGACCCACAATGCCTGATTCATGGTGCGATTCCTTGGTGACAGATACCGGCCGTTTGGCCCTTGCCTGTGTCAATGCATGGGCTGTGCCAAAAATGCCGCCGGAATGTCGGCGCTGCCCGTCGGGCATATCTGCGCTGCGGTCAGTGGGATTGCAGTGGCATCGCCGCGGATGCGGCGAGCAGGTGCGCGCGGCTATCAGCGAGCAGTGCAGGCCGATGTGATGAATGGGGAGTTGCGTCTGCGCCGCATGCGACGAATGACGCAGCGTCGCTTTTCCGCTCCCCGGAGCAGGGGAGGGCGAGCACCTTGCGTGCGCGAGGGTTTGACTATCAGCCGTTCAGACGAAGCAGACTGTTGGCGCTGCGTGCGTTTTCGTCACCGTGCTTGATGACCTTGACCTGCATTTCAAACTGGCGCTGCAGCTGGATCATCTGCACCAGCGCACCCGCTGCATCCACGTTGCTGGATTCCAGCATGCCGCTGTCCAAGGCCTTGCCCTGGCGCTGGGCAAAAGGCTGCTGTGGATCGGTGTTGCGCATCAGCCCGTCGAGGCGTCGTTCCAGGCGCTCATTGGGTGCATCAACCACGCGCAGCCGGCCTATCATCGCCATTGTCTGCGGGCCTTCGCCCAACGGAATGATCGACAAGGTGCCATCGTGGCCGATCTCCATCGCCTGGTGTGGCGGCACTGCGATTGGATTGCCGTTGTCATCGAGAACCGCATTGCCTTCTGCGGTCACCAACTGTCCGTTCGGCGTCAGCGACAAGGCACCACTGCGCGTATAGGCCTCACTGCCATCGCTGGATTGCACGGCCAGCCAACTGCCCGGCTGCAGCGACAGATCCAGTGAATTGCCGGTGATCTGCTGCGCACCGACGCGGCGGTTGAAGCCGGCATCCACGTGTACGGCATCCACGCGCGACGGAAACCCCGGCCCCTGGATACGGAACGCTTCCGTGTTGGCCAGTGCTTCCTTGAAGCCCGGCGTATCCGAGTTGGCCAGGTTGTGCGACACAGTGGCCTGCGCTTGCAGCGAGGCGCGGGCGCCGGTCATGGCAACGTAGAGGGCTTTGTCCATAGGGCAGGGATTCGGGAGTTGGGATTCGGGGTTGGAGAGCGTAAGCAGGGTTGGTGCAGAGGTCAGCGAAACGCTTCAATCCACGCGCCTTCCCATCAAGAAACAATCTCAAGGAAAGACAACGGCGGGGGCGGGTCAGGAATCGACGAATTGCTGGCCAATCCCCAATCCCGCCTCGCCAATCCCAGAGTCAACGGATATTGATGATGCTCTGGGTGATCTGGTCCTGGGTGGATACCATCTGCGCGTTGGCCTGGAAGTTGCGCTGGGCAACGATCATGTTGACCAGCTGTTCGGTGAGATCCACCGTTGAGGCTTCCAGCGAGCCGGCCTGGATCTGGCCCAGGTCCGAGGTGTCCGGTGCACCGGTACGCGGGGTGCCCGAAGAGAAGGTTTCAACCCACAGATTGTTGCCCTGGTTCTGCAGGCCCTGCGGGTTCTTGAAGGTGGTCAGTGCAACCTGGCCCAAGGCCTTGTCATCGCCGTTGGTGTAGCGCGCATACACCACGCCTTCCTCGGAGATGCTGATTTCATTGAGCTTGCCAGCGGCATAGCCATCCTGGCGGGTATCGCGCATCGCGAACTTCTCGCCGTATTGGGTGGCGCCCGACACGTTCAAGGTCAGGTTGACCAAGCCGGCACCAGTGACCGGGGTGAACGGCGCCAGAGTGATGTCGCCGTCGGTTGGGCTGGTCAAGGCACCGGCGTTGGAGAACTGCAGCAGCGATGGTGCGCCGGCGGACTGGCCGTCGACATAGTTGTATACCTGCCACTCGTTGGCGTTTGCGGTCTTCACGAAATACGAGGTCTGGGTGTGGCTGACGCCCAGCGAGTCGTAAACGGTGACGCCACCAGTGGAATGGTTGTAACTGTTGGAGTCGGTCGGGTCGAACGTGGCGATGGTCGGCTGCGGTGCGTTGCCCGGCAGGGTGAAGGCCATGTTGACCAGGGTGCTCTGCTTGGGTGGGCTGTCGGTGGTGAGCAGCTGCAGGTCGGTCAGCTCGCCGTCGAAACGGGTGCCGTCGGCACTGGGGGCAAACACCTGCAGGCGAGCGCCTTGCGGGTTGATCACGTAGCCGTTGTTGTCGGTCTGGAAGTTGCCGGCGCGCGAATACACGCGGGTGCCGTTCATGCTCATGGTGAAGAAGCCTTCACCAGCCACCGCCAGATCCAGGCTGCGGCCGGTCTGGTCGATGTTGCCCTGCGAGAACTGCTGCGCGACGTTGGTCAGGCGCGCGCCTGAACCCACCGCATTGCGCGACAAACCATAGCTGGTTGCATTGAACAGGTCGGCGAACTCGGCGCGCGATTCCTTGAAGCCGACGGTGTTGACGTTGGCGATGTTGTTGGCGGTGACATTCAGGTCCGCGTTGGCCGCGTTGATGCCCGACAGTGAGACGTTGAAGCCCATGGCGATACTCCTGGGGAAACGAGAAGGGGGCTCAGCTGACGCGGAGCACGTAGTCGAGCGGGGCAGTGCCCAGCCCCTTGAGGTTCAGGTACAAGCCATCGGAGCCCACCGTCACGCTCTCCACTTCTGCCTGCACGTAGGTGCTGAGCTTGCTCTGCGCACCTGCGGTGTCGGTATGGGTGGCGGTAACGGTGTAGCTGCCAGCCGGCATCCGCTTGCCGTCCGCATCGGTGCCATCCCACTGGAAGGCGACCTCGCCTGCGGCATTCGCCGGTACGGTCAATTGGGTGACCTTCAAGCCGTTGGCATCGGTGATGTCGACAGTGACCGAACCGGCAGATGGCGCGGCAACGGTGCCGCTGGTGCCACCTTCGGCCTCCAGCGCGACCTTGGTCGAGGGCACCATCACTTCGTGGCCGACCAGGGCGGCGCCGCGCAGCACCTGGTCGCTGGCCATGGATTGCTGGAAGCCCTTCACCGAGGTATTCAGATCGGTGATGCCCTGTACCGTGGACAGCTGCGCCATCTGCGCCACCATCTGGCTGTTGTCCATGGGCTTGGTCGGGTCCTGATGCTGCAGCTGGGTGGTCATCAGCTTCAGGAAATCGGCCTGGTCCAGCGAGCTCTTGTTCTTGCTGGTGGTGGTCGTCGTGTTGGGCGCGGTAAGCCCGAGCGAGCTGTACAAATCGGTGTTGACACTGGTGCTCATGTCGGCAGATTCCTGGGGGAGTGGGCTCAGCGGCCCATGGTCAGCGTGGCCAGGGCAAGTTCCTTGGCGGTGCTGAGCATTTCCACGCCGGCCTGGTAATTGCGCGATGTGGAGATGAGGTTGACCATCTGCGCGACCGGATCGACGTCGGGCGAATACACGTAGCCCTCGCCATCGGCCAGCGGATGATTGGGTTCGTAGCGTTTGATCGGCGCCGCGTCGCTCTGCGCGATCTCTTTTACCTGCACGCCGGTCAGGTTGGGATCGGTGCGACTGGTAACAGCCTGGAAGATCGGCTCCAGCGGCTTGTAGACCGTCTCCGGTGAGCCGGCGATCGAATCGGCATTGGACAGGTTGGAGGCGATGGTGCTCATGCGCACCGACTGCGCCTTCAAGGCGGAGCCGGCAATGTCGAAGATGGGCAGATTGCTCATGGCGTGCTCCCTTACTGGCCAGTGATGGCAGTGAGCATGGTCTTCACCTTCGACTCGACGAAGCTCAGCGAGGCGCGGTACTCCAGTGCGGCACGGCCGTAGGCGGCGCGCTCGGTATCCGGATCGACGGTGTTGCCATCCAGGCTGGGCTGCGCGCCTTCGCGCAGGATCTGGAACGGGTTGAGGCCGGCATTACCGCCGATGGCGTAATGCTGTTCGGCAGTGGTGGTCAGCAGACCGTTGCCGCTGGTGGCACCCTGGGCGTTGCGCAGGGCGGCATCAAAGTCGAGATCACGGGCCTTGTAGCCGGGCGTGTCGGCATTGCTGAGGTTGCTGGCGATCAGCTTCATGCGCTGCTCGCGCAGCGGCATTGCCTGGGCATGGATGCCGAGATAGTTGGAAAACAGGTTGGCCATGTGGAACCTCCCACGGAACGTTGCCGGGGAAGCTGCAAAAGCTGTGCCAAAGAAGCACGTAGTGCCGAGCCATGCTCGGCAGGGGCACTACAAGGGTGCCCGGGACCAACGTTGCAGGAGCGGCGTTAGCCGCGAAGCTGGTGCTGCATCCGCCAGCGAAAAACCACCCCTCCCCAACCCTCCCCTTGGCTGCGCCAAAGGGAGGGAGCGAATCTGTAGTGGGGGGGGGGGGGGGGGGGGGGGGGGGGGGGGGGGGGGGGCGGGGCGGCGGGGGGGGGGGCGGGCGGGGGGGGGGGGGGGGGGGAGGGGGCGACGGGGG